>CANFGS010000028.1 GCA_947446595.1 Neisseriaceae bacterium
TCTACATTGGTATAATATGAAGCGAGTACATCAACGATTTAACAATAAACTTACGCCATTTGAATATCACTTGGAGCTTACCAAAAATGTTAAAATAGTAGCTTAATAAATATAAAATGATTTTCCAGTATGTACTTGGCTCTTACAATTACAATAAAATAGTTATGGGAAGCTATAATTATGCTAGAATAGTCACCTATGTATTATAAATTTATATCAATAATTATGGAGAAGTTTACATGAAAAAAATGCTTACACTTGTTCTTTTATTGTCAAATGTTGGTGCTTTTGCTGCTGATGCGAGTGCCCCTGTTGCTAATAACAACCCCCTAGTTGGTGGACGTCAACAAAGTAGCCATCAACAGTTCGGCAATCAGCAAGTTACTGGCGCTAAGGGACAAAAATATAACTACGGTGATGATACCAATGATAATAACCCGCTAGTAGGTGGGCGTCAACAAAGTAGCCATCAACAGTTTGGGTCTCAGCAAGTTACTGGCACTCAGGGCCAAATTCCACCACAAACTGGAGTGCAACAAAATAATCCATTAGTAGGTGGGCGTCAACAAAGTAGTGGTCAGGTATTTGGAAACCCAGGGCAATAAACAATTTAGAATATTTTGGCACGCTTAGGAAACTTCATGCTAAAATATCTTCTTAAGTGGTATAATGAAAGGTTAGTCATGCTTAAAAAGCTATTCGTTTTATTGGCAGTATGTATAACAGTAACATCTTGTGCTTCGTGGTTTACCAGTAGTCAAGAGATTGCTGATAGTCCAACTGTTGGTGGTAAACAAGATAGTAGTGATATGTTGTTTGGCCAGGCTGAGTCTAGTCCAGCACCTAGTGTTGCGCCAGCAGCTTCTGCACCTGCTGCTAGTGTTAAAGCGCCAGTTGCATCTGCACCAACACCAGCTAATGCTAGTGTTGCAAAATAAAAAATTTATAATTCTTTAGGAGAAATATTATGTTTAAGAAATTATTAGTTGCGTCAATTTTTAGTGCCGCAGTTGTTGCTTGTTCGTCTACAAAGCCACCTGTTGTTGCTGATCCAACACCTGAGCCAGTTGCAGAACCAGCTCCAATGCCTGTAGCTAGTGCTCCGGAAGTTGCAAGTGCACCTGTTGTAAGTAATCATAATAGTGTATATTTCGGATTCAATGAATACGATATTAAAGATGGTTACAACGGTGTTGTTAAAGCTAATAGTGATTACTTAGCAGCTTCAGCTCCAGCTAAAGTTCAAGTACAAGGTAATACGGATGACATCGGTTCTGTAGAGTACAATTTGGCTTTAGGTCAAAAACGTGCTGATGCAGTTAAAAAGGCTTTGATTGCTGGTGGAGCTAGTGCAGCTCAAGTTGAGGCTACTTCAAACGGTAAGCTGAAACCTAAATATTCTAATGATACTGATGCAGCTCGCGCACAAAATCGTCGTGCTGATATAGTTTATAAAGCAGATCAACCTAAAGGTTACAGTGAAGACAGTAATGGATTACCAATTGTTGACGGTGATGTTTACACTGGTTCTGTAACTGAAGGTGTTCAATAGTTAATTATTGAAGCATTATAAGGTTATAATTATGCAAAAAAAATGTTTGTTGATGGTGTCTCTTTTATTATCGACAAACATTTTTTTATTTGGCTGTGCTGATGATGCAGCTCGCGCACAAATTGCAGATACTAATGCTCGTCTTGATAAACTTCAGGGCAACGTAGGAATTATAGATAATAAAGTATCTGATCAAAAAATGATTGATGTTTTAAATAAACTAGATAGTCTACAAAATCAAATTGATGAGTTAAATGGTAGTGTGTCAACTATTTCTCATGATCAAAAATCTTACCAAGCAACCCAAGACCAGCTTAATCAAAGTATAGAGCAACAAATTCAGGGTGTGGGAACAGCTACAGTAGCAGCTACTAGCACTCGAAAAGTAATTGCGTCTGAGCCAGAAGCTAATAATGTCAGAGATTCTGCTTCATCTCCAAAAGTAGCTGCAACTTCTGGTGACCTAAAATCTGCACTAAAAAAAATAAAAAATCGTAATTTCCCTCAGGCGATTAAAGAACTAAAAAATATAATTGCTATCTCACAAGACCCAGAGACTGTACAAAATGCTACTTATTATTTAGCAGTAACTTATGCTGCTAATAATCAATATAAAGATGCAATTGGTACCGGGCGTAAATTTGCTGCAGATTTTCCAAATAATCCAAATGCACCAGATGCACTTAGAACTGTTTATATATCACAAAAACAACTTGGCATGGTCAAATCCGCTTCCAAGACCGTGTTACTTATTAATCAAAAATACCCAGACAGCGATGCTGCTAAAAAAATCACCGCAGAACAAAAATCGTCAAATAGTAACTAATTTAATAATAGCCTCAGTTAGATTAAGTGTGAAATCATTAATTTTGTTATTGGTTTGATCTAGTCCAGTTGCACCATAAACTAGTACATTGGTGCGAGCATCATCCACATATAAAATATCATAAGGGTTACGACAGCTAAGCATCACATATGGCTTATCTAGGTTGTTAAGCTGATTAATAAGCTTATTGAGTCTATTATCTACTTTGGTTAGATTATACGTAAGTACCAATATTTTGTCAGCATCTTCTATCTTCGTAGTCTTATCTACTGAATCTAGATCAAGAAAATCTATATCCACAAGCCCTAGTTTGGCTAAACTATCATGTGCGATATCAGCTAGATGGGTTTTAGTTGCAATAATCAAAAATTTATCTTTAGGATTTGTTTGCAGCGGTAGTATGTTTTTGGAGTTTTTATTTATCGTGATGGCTCTATTTGCTGTTTGCTGTGCGAACTCCTTGTGAGCTTCACAGCCAATGATGTCTAAGCTATACTCTTCCATAGTATAAAAATGTTTTAGTTGTAAAATACGCCCCAATGATTCTTTTATACATTCTTTTAACTCAATAGAGTTTTCGCAAATAGCTAGTACTTGATTAAAATAACTAATAAACTTTTGGATACCATTAGTATCCCAAATATGTACTGGCATTAGAATAATATCAATACCAGCTTCAAGAGCTAAGATTGTAGCTTCAACTTCGGTAAATTTATCGCTAATAGCTTTCATATCTAGGGCATCACTTATTATTATGCCTTGATATTGAAGCTTACCTCGAAGTATTCCATTTAGTATAGTGTGAGATAATGTAGCTGGAGTATCAACATATTTATTTAGTTTATTAGAATATATCTGGCTATTATCAAGAGCTGGTGCTATTATATGTGCTGTCATTATACAATCAACATTGACATTTATTGCTGCTTCAAATGGTTTTAAATCACAATTTGCTATTGCATTTACACTACTATTTAAGTAGGTATCTTCAAAGTGAGTATCAGTGTCGACATTACCATGACCTGGGAAATGTTTGGCACATGAGATGATTTGCTCATCTTGAAGCCCTTCAATATAAGATGCTCCATGTTTTGAAACCAACTCTACATCGCTACCAAATGATCTAACTCCAATAATAGGATTAAGATGGTTACTATTAACATCCAAACAAGGAGCTAAGTTGAAGTTTATCCCAAGAGCCGATAGCTCTTTTGCGATAAGAGAGGCTATCTTTGAGGTTATTTTATAATCATTGATTGCGCCAAGTGCCATATTGCCAGGAGTGTCTGTTGCACCTTTGATACGTGACACGACACCACCTTCTTGATCAATACTTATAAAGCGTCCAAAATAGGAGTTTTCTTGTAAATCACTAGTTAGTTGTTTTATTTCATGGATATCTTGTAAATTCTCACGAAAAAGAATTATCCCGCCAATAGGGTATTCTTTGAGAAAGTTTTTAAGCTCTATGGGCAGTTTAGTAACTGGTAAATAATTACCATCTGAGTCTTTGCCAAAATATCTAATATCTAGCATCATTAATTCTAATAACTGTTCTTTTAGAGTTGAAGTGTTTATAATATCATCCATCGTATTCATCCTATTATTTGATACCGAATTTAGGGTCTATTTTGATAAAGGGGATTACCAATACACTTGGAATCATTGCAAATAATATAAATACAAAATAATGAGGATATCCAAGAAGCTCTTGTAAGCTACCACTTGCCATAGAGGGTAACATATTGGTTAACATCATAATAGCTGCTATAAAAGCATAATGTGCGGTTTTGTACTTACTATTGCGTACTACATAAAATAGCACCATCATATAGCCAGTTAGTGAAATATTGGCTGTAAAATGTTCTAAAGCTTGTAGTGCCAATACATTTATTTGATTTGTTGGTACAGCATATGCTAGATATACAAAAATAATATGCGGTATGTTTACAACAAGAAGCATAGGCCATAAACATTTCTTCAGACCAAAGCGGCTAATAAATATCCCACCTAAAACTCCAGCAATTATAATAGCTGCTAGATTAAATATATTGGATAATCCAACATAGGTGTTATCAAACCCCAATCCACCGCTATTTCTATTATCAAGAATAAATAACGGTACTATTTTAGCTAACATTGTTTCACCAAGACGGAAGGTTAGGGCAAATAATATCGTAACCCAAATGTGATCTAGTTTAAATAAACTAATAAAAACGTTTTTAATTTCATGAATAGCAGTATTTATATCTTTATGTTCTGCGGTAACTTCTGTTTTGGGTAGAACTTTGATATGATAAATACCAATAGCAAATGCTAGTATAGCAGCTATTAGTATAACAATGCTCCAAGATAGGGCTACATTATGATTGCTATGTGCCAAAAATACTCCAGAGAGTATAACCAAAACGCCACTGCCAAAGATCTTAGCAGATTGATAAAAGGCACTTAACATCCCTACAAAGAATGATTGCTCTCCGGAAGTTAAATTCATCAGATAAAAGCCATCAACAGCTATATCATGACTTGCCGAGGCGAAGGTGCAAATTGCAAAAGCAATTAATGATAGTTGAAAATAATAATTGGTATTAAGAGATAGTGCGACTAGGACTAGGCTACTGGCGAAGATTAGTTCCATAGCATAAATCCACCAGCGTTTAGTTTTGAAAATCTCTATAAACCATGCCCATAAGGGCTTTATAGACCAAGGAAGCATCAACCATCCGGTATAATAAGTAATCTGAGAATTACTTAGCCCGAAGTTTTTGTACATGATTGATGATACCGTTATAATCATTACAAACGGCAACCCCTCCATAAAATAGGCAGTAGGTACCCATGACCAAGGGGACGTCTTTAAGTTTTGTTTTTTAGCCACCGCCGACTACCAAGCCACCATCAATTCTAATTGTAGGCTGGCCAACACCAACTGGAACGGTTTGTCCATTCTTACCACAATTACCAATACCACTATCAAGCTCTGAATTATTGCCTACCATAGATACGTATTTTAGACATTCAGGACCATTACCTACTAAGGCACAGCCTTTGACAGGGTATGCTAGTTTTCCATTTTTTATTACCCAAGCTACATTTGCATTAAATACAAATTGTCCTGATGTAATATCTACACTACCACCTTCGAAAGTCTCAGCATATAGCCCGTTTTCAACGGATGCGATAATCTCATCATGACTATATTTGCCACCTTCCATATAGGTATTAGTCATTCTAGGCATTGGGCTACAGCTAAATGATTCGCGTCGTCCATTACCACTTGATTCTCTACCCATTAGTCGCGCGTTTAACTCATCAAAAATGTAGTCTTTTAAAATTCCATTCTCAATTAATACATTCTTACGCGTAGCATTACCCTCATCATCAATAGTCAAAGATCCACGACGATTAGGTATCGAGCCATCATCTATTACTGTCACATCTTTGGCTGCTACTTGTTGTCCAATTCTATTACTAAAAGCAGAACTACCCTTACGATTAAAGTCACCCTCTAAGCCATGACCTACTGCTTCATGAAGAATTACCCCAGCCCAAGCATTACCAAGTACTACTGACATTTGCCCAGCTGGTGCTGCAACTGCTTCAGATTTGAGAGTTGCTTGTTGATAGGCACTATTAACATTAGATTCTAGTATAGCATCCGTAAGATTACTCATTAGGTAACGACCACCACAGCCACTATTACCTTTTTCGATTTGCCCATTCTTACTAATAATAACGGTAATCCCCAAATGTATCAAAGGGCGAATATCACCGATAATATTATTATCACCTCGAACAATACATATCTCATCATACTCTAGAGATAGATTGGCTATTACATTTGTTACATAGGGTAATTTACGCGCAAAAGCATCGATTTTCCCTAGTAACTCAGTTTTTTCAAAGCCACTACTTAAACTAATTGGATTATCCTGTGTATAGAGGATACTTGGAGTTTTTAATTCAATTTTGGATACTGTGTTTCGAGAAGACGACGGTTCAATAAAAATATCGCGAACTAGATTCTGAATAGTTTTGGGATTTAGAGAGTTAGAGTAGCTTAAAAAAGCTTTTTCTCCACAAACTGCGCGAATACCAATACCTTCATCAATAGAGAAGCTACCAGATTTGATAATACCTTCATCGAGCGAAAAAGATTCACTAGCAGTTTTTTGTAAGTATAAGTCACAAAAATCAACTTGCTTTTGCATTAGATTATGTGTTTGTTTTTGTAAAAAGTCTTTATCTAATTGATTTACAAAAAGCAAGTTTTGTTCAATTTGAAGATCTAGCATTCTAATTACTTTGTAAGTTCAAACGATCAGTTTTGTAGCTTACATCATATTTGCTGCGTAATGTGCCTAAATACGCCCCAAAAATTAAACTAGAATCAGAACTTCCTAAATCTTTTACATTTTGTTGATTTTGTGTATCAAGTTTAGAATCAATCTCTTCACCACTAATTTTATAAATTACAAAATTACCTTGACGATCAAGGCTACCAGTATAAGCTGGAAGTTTTGTAATATTAGTGCCAAAAATCTGTTTAATAGCATTGGCACTGATATTTTCATTTTGACTAAGTAAATTTACTTCATCAGGATTTGTGAAATTAAGACTAAGTTTACCTTGTTGTAATTCTAGAATCTTTTGTTGCCCATCATTACTAGCTAGACTACTAGCTGTCCCAGTTTTTAATTGTTGGCTAATCTGATCTTTTAATTTATCTAATGTTGGTACTACAGATGACTCATGCTCTGTTACATGATAAACCCTATAACTACCATTGCCCAAATCTACAACTTCACTATTATGGTGTTTACTGATAACTTCTGGGTTAAATATAGCTGTTTGACTTTTGGCTGAAGCAAAATTACCAGTTGGATCACCTTTATTCACCCAATTAGTTGTAGTTTGTATAGTTATACCGAGAGCTTTAGCTGCTGGATCTAGACTTGATGGTTGGTTATAAGTTATTTCGTTTAGTTTGTCTAAGTCTTTTTGTAATACGTTTCCAGCTTGTTGTTTTTGAAGCTGTGATAGTGCAAGAGATCTAATCTCAGCTTTTGAATTACCTTTGATAGCGTTTAATTTAATTATATGAAAACCATACTTTGTCTCAACTAGATTACTAATCTGACCGGTTTTTAGGCTAAATGCAGTATATTCAAAAGGTTTTTCCATAACACCTTTACCAAAGTATCCTAAATCGCCACCATTACTCTTAGAGCCACTGTCATCAGAATATTGACGTGCTAGATTAGCAAAATCCTTAGGATTTTGTTTAGCTTTAGCTAAAATCTTAAGTGCTTTTTCATGTGTCGCTTCTTTAGTTTTAGCATCAGCATTAGCTGGTAATTCAATTAGAATGTGAGAAGCATCAATTTGTTCGCCTGAAATGTGATTTTTAGCTAAATAGTTGTCGATATCTTTATCAGATATTTGGATATTTCTAGCGATACTTGCAGCATCTAAGTCTAGGTATTGTAATTTAACTCTTTCAGGTTGTGTAAATTTGGCAATATTTTGTTGATAAAAATCACTAATTTGCGCATCAGTTGGGTTTGCTTTGTTATAAAACTGACTAATATTAACCGTATAGCTAGATATTTTACGCTCACGACTTAGTAGGTTTGCAAATTGCTTATCAAATAAACTTGATGAAAAATATGAGTCTTTAAATAAGGCAACATATTCATTAAGTAAAATTTGTTGACCAATATTAGTTTGAAATTGTTCAGCACTCATAAACTGTGTACGTAGAAAGTCTTGATATTTTTGTAAACTAAATTGAGAGTTACTCTCTTGAAACTGAGGAATACTTGCAATTTGCTTTTGTAATTGGTCTTTAGTAGCTATCATATGATAGTCGTTTATATTATTAATCAATAATTGACGATTAATTAAACCAAATAATACCTGCATTTTATCAGTGTTTTGAGGGTTTTGATCAATTGCACGATCAATGTCTGTAGTATAAATTTTTTGAGAGCCTACTTTTGCTACATAGCCATCATCCCCACTACCACCTAAATATCCGCCAATACCCCATAATACAAAGGTTGCGGTAATAAAAATCATAATTCCTTTTACTAGTTTTTGGTTTTTTTCTACGATATTAAACATAATTTTCTAAATTCCTATTGGGATATAATTTTTCTATACCAGATTATTCTGGTATTATATTTTTACTCAAGCTATTATTGTACTACAAGTTTGAAATCTATGAATAATTTTGCCATATCCACACCTGCAATTTCAATCTGTAATTCTTGACCTGAAGCAAATTTAACTCCAGTTTTTTTACCAACTAATAGTTGTTTTTTCTCATCAAATACATAATAGTCACTACCAAGCTCAGTTACATGTACCAAGCCATCTAACATTAAATCTGGAATATATACAAATGCCCCAAAATTTACCACTGAAGTAATTAAACCACTAAATTCTTTACCAACATGAGTTTTGGCATATTGACATTTATAAAAAGCCACAGTTTTACGCTCTAAATCTTCAGCTCTTCTTTCAGCAAATGATGTATTGTCGCCAATACTTGCCAAATCATGAACATATTGATATTCTTCATCTTCAAGTATACTCTTAGCCGCACGATGTACTAGTAAGTCAGGGTAACGTCTAATTGGGGAGGTAAAGTGTAAATAACGGTCATAACTTAAACCAAAATGCCCGACATTATTTGGTGAATAAACAGCTAATTGCATTGAACGAAGAACTGACTGTTGAATTGCTGGGAATTGCAGATTATCACGCACCGCTTTTAGTAAACTTGCATAGTGATGAGGTGCTAAGTCTTTATATGTTACATCAAATGGTACTGCAATTGAGTTTAAGTATTCTTTTAGAGCTGAGAATTTTTCAGCACTAGGTTTGGCATGGATTCTAAATAAGCCTCTATGACGTTTTTTAATCAGAAAGTCAGCCATACAAACATTTGCAGCTAACATACATTCTTCAATAAGCCTGTGAGCCTCAAGGCGGACACGTGGTTGCAATTCTTTAACCATCCCTGTATCATCAAAAATAAATACGGGTTCAACAGTGTCAAAGTCAATAGCTCCACGAATTTCGCGACTATGAAGTAATGACTGGAATACTAGATATAAGTTACTAATATTAGTAATTAATTCTGGCGGTGTCAAACTTAACTCTTCAATCCATGATTGTACCTTTGAGTACGTAAGCCTAGCAGCTGAATGAATTACGCCATTATATACTTTATAGTCAACTATCTTACCATCAAGACTAACTTTCATTTGACAGCACATTACTAGTCTATCCACATGAGGGTTTAGTGAACATAGTCCATTGGAAATTTTCTCAGGCAACATCGGAATAACACGTTTGGGGAAATATACCGAAGTACTTCTAATATAAGCGTCTTTATCAAGAGCAGAACCTGAACTTACATAATGTGCAACATCAGCTATAGCAACATATAGATTGTAAAAACCATCTACTAATTCACAATATACTGCATCATCAAAATCTTTAGCATCGGGTCCGTCTATAGTTACAAAAGGTATTTTTCTAAGATCAATGCGGTTTTTCAAATCATATGAGCTAACTGATTCTGGAAGGTTTTCAGCTTGAGTAAGAGCAGCATTTGAGAATTCAACCGGTAATCCTGATTCAGCGATTAAATGAGCAACATAGCTCTCATCTTCACCAGCCTTGCCTACAGTATTGGCTAATTCAACCACAAAAAATGATGATTCTTCATTAGGGTATTCTACAATTACTGAATTAAATAATGAATCGCGATCAATTTTGTCTACATTTGATCTTATTTTTACTAGATAATTACCAAATTTGGTATTACTAACTTTAAGAAGTAATTGATCTTTATACAACTGCATAGTACCAGTTAGGTGAGTTGTATTATGGTTTATGATGCCTTTTACGCTACCATAAGCAATACCCATTCTTTCACCGTCTTCGACAACCATTATCTCGTCTTTATCAAGAGCGAAATTTTCAGCATTTTCTAGTATATGAATTTTAGCACCAGTTTTGATATCTATAGCAATGCCACCCATACCATTATTATGCTTATGGTAGATACATTGACTTGGAGATTTTAAATTATTCATATTTTGTATTTCTATTTTAAAATACGTTGATTTTGGTAGTAACAACGTAGGGTGTTTTTAATTAATATAGCTATAGTCATAGGTCCAACACCTCCTGGAACTGGCGTAATGTACTCTACCTTGTCTATCACATCATTAAAATCAATATCTCCGCATAGGGTGCCATCACTCTGACGGTTAATCCCAACATCTATTATAATACTATTTTGTTTAACACCGTTTGATTTAACCATTTTTGGTCGTCCTACTGCAGCTACAAGTATATCAGCAGTAGCAGTTATTGATGCTAGGTTTTTGGTTTTGCTATTACATATTGTGACAGTTGCACCACGATTTAGGAGCTCAAGTGCCATAGGGCGACCTACTATATTTGAACTACCAATTATAACTGCGTGCTTGCCATGATATGACGAAACTACAGTATCTAAAATATACATCACTCCATTTGGAGTGCAGGGACAGCTTTTAGGGTCATTAAGTGCTAAAGAACCCATATTATAGCGATGGAAACCATCAACATCTTTATTGGGTAATATTGTATCAATAACAATTTTACTATCTATTTGTGGTGGTAATGGTAGTTGTACCAAAATTCCATCAATGGTATTATCATTATTTAGACTTCTAACCAAATTAAGTAGCTCATCTTGGGTTGTATCTTTTGATAATAAATGTTCAACCGATATAATACCAACCTTGGCACAAGCTGCTTTTTTGTTTCTAACATATACTTGAGATGCAGGATCATTGCCGACCAAAACAACTGCTAAGGATGGTTTTTTAGCTGTAATTGCATCTATCTCGAGCTTTATTTCAGAGAGTATTTTTTCCGAAAATTTTTTACCATTAAGAATTTTATCTGTATTCATATTTAATCTATCTGTGTTCATATTTAATCTTATTTAAGATGTTATTACTATTTTAGCAAATTTGCGCTTCCCAACCTGAATTATATACGTATTATCTAGCTGAAGCAGTAAAGTTTTGTCAATAATCTTGTCACCATTTATTTTAACCCCACCTTGATCTATCATTCGTATACCTTCTGATGTTGAAGCTACGAGGTTTGATTGTTTTAGTACTAGGGGTAAACCTATTGCATTTTCAGTATGAATAATAATTTCAGGCATATCATCTGGAATATCATTTTTCTTAAATCGTGTTTCAAAGTCATGTAATGCGGCTTTAGCAGCATCTAAACTATGATAACGTTCTACAATCTCAAGAGCCAGTTGTACTTTAATATCTCGTGGGTTGGTACCAGAGATGGTATCTTGTTGCAATTTAGCTATTTCAACTGGTGTCTTTAGAGATAATAAATCATAATAACGCCACATTAATTCATCAGATATACTCATTATTTTACCAAACATATCGTTGGGTAAGTCAGTTAGTGCTATATAATTACCCAAAGATTTGGACATCTTATTTACGCCATCTAGTCCTTCTAGTAATGGCATCATGATTACGCATTGCTGCGACTGATTATTTTGTTTTTGTAATTCACGCCCCATTAGGAGGTTAAATTTTTGATCGGTTCCACCAAGTTCAATATCAGTATTCATTGCGACCGAATCATAACCTTGCATTAATGGGTATAAAAATTCATGTATTGCAATTGGTTTATTCTCAGAAAAACGCTTTGAAAAATCATCTCGTTCTAGCATCCTTGCTACAGTATGACTAGCTGCAAGTCTCAACATTCCATCAGCTCCAAGCTTAGATAGCCATTCTGAATTAAAACAGATTTTAGTTTTGTCTTTATCTAAAATTTTAAATACTTGCCCAGCATAAGTTTGTGCATTTATCTCAATTTGTTCTTTGGTTAAAGGAGGCCTTGTTGCGTTTTTACCGGTTGGGTCACCAATAAGTCCAGTAAAATCGCCAATTAGAAATGAAATCTCATGGCCTAAGTCTTGTAGTTGACGCATTTTGGTTAGTAAAACAGAATGTCCAAGATGTAAGTCAGGTGCGGTTGGGTCAAAACCAGCTTTTATTCTAAGCGGCCGATTTTCTGATAACTTTTTTTTAAGCTCGTCCTCAGGTAATATCTCAGCGGCACCCTTTTTTATTATTTCTAATTGTGAATTTGAGTCTAACATTTATTTATCCGTAAAAGAATTTTGCATAAAATTAGCATAAGCAAGTACAACTCCTGTTGCAACTGATACATTTAGTGACTGTGTAGCACCTTTTAGTGGAATAGTCACCAAATAATCACAGTTTTCCATGACTAAGCGTCTAATTCCTGAACCTTCGCTACCCATAACCCAAGCTATTTTACCTTGAAACTTAAATTCAAATAAATTAACTGATTTTTTATCTAAACAAGTACCAGCAATCCAAAATTCGTGTTCTTTTAAAGTATCCATCGCTTGGTTTAGGTTATTTACAGTTACAACTGGTACATTATTAACTGCACCGCTTGAGGTTTTGGCAACACTTAGGTTATCAATATTAGCAGAGTTATCCTTAGGGAGTATAATTGCATCAACCCCAAAACATTCTGCAGTACGGATTATCGCTCCAAGATTCTGTGGGTCAGTAATTCCATCAAGAATTAAAATCTGAGCTGTAGGTTTATCTTTTAATCCAGCAAAAACCTCATTAAGCGTTACCTTTGCTGTTGGTTTAACCTTAGCTACAACACCTTGATGTGTTTTGCTCTTAACCAAGGTATTTAATTCATTAAGTGTTTTATTTATTAATTTAATATTATATTCATTGGCTAAATCACTTAACTCTTGTTGCCTTTTATCCTGACGGCTATTGTCAATATAAATTTCTTCTACTAAATTCGGAGTGGTTTTGATATAGTTAATTACGCTATGAAAACCATATATAATCTTACTCATATTAAAATATCTTCAATTGATAGGCACCATTTGGTTTTGGTACTCCCATCAAGGTTATAAACTGCATCATATCTTCTTTTTTATCATCACGTATACTTGCTTCGAGGATTAGAGTACTTAATGAGCCAGTGCCACTTAGGTTAAGGACAGAGCTAGGGGATTTAGTGCTTACGTCTATAGCATTATTGTCAAGTGTTAATCCTACAGTATAACTACCTAATGGGTTGACCCTTGAAATGCCAGAGGAGATATTATCTAAGGTAACAGTTAATTTACCTTCCAGTTTTTTACCAATTTGCAAGTGGTTTGCTGTTACATTCACATTTCCAGAAATGCCCATATCTTTTATGATGTCGAATAATTTTTCGACTTGGGTTATTGAAATTGATAAATCTAAATTATCTAAGCTAACCCCTTTTTTGTTGATATAAAACTCAGCGGCATGTTTATTACCAACATTAAAATTAATATCTATAAATTTACTAAACCCTAGTTTTATATTCCAGTTGAGTAATAAAATAGGTGCAGAAGCTTGTTTGGCACTTGTTGCAACCAATAAACCACCACCATCCCAAAAAGTGCCTGTGGTATCATAAAACTTTAAGCGTCCTTCAGAGTACTTGTCTACAATATTACTTACGATCCAGCTAGGAGCATTATTAACCATACTAATAGTAAATACTAACCCAAATAATGTGCCAATAATATATCGTTTATTTTTAATTAGCCAACGCTTCATTGCTGCTCCACATTAGTAAAACCAACTTTAAAATTTGCATATCCAGGTTGAGATGCTCTTGTAATTGTCAAGGTGCTTGGAAATAGGCCATAACTTTTACGTAATTGGTCAAGAAATTGCATGATTTTATCAAATTTGGCGTTTTTGGCAGTTATGTTTAGATTATTATCAGCTAGAATTATTTCAGCATCCTTAACATCCAAAATTTGAGTTGCATCACCCTTTATACGATCGCTATTTGCTGTGCTAAAATCATTCGGGGTGGTATCAGATAAACCTTTATATTGATTGGCAATGATCTCTGAGTCAATTTTTTGTTCAAGCAATGTAGAGTAGTCATTTTGAAGGCTAGTACTAAACTGTAGAGCGCTACTTATTATCAAAACGATAAACATAAGTGCTACAAGGGCGCCAGCACCGATTAATATTTGTTGATCACGGCCTGATAATTTTACCCAGTATTCTTTAAGTGGTTGTAGACGTAAAACTAGCGCATCAATTTGGGGGCGATATTTTTCTAAATACTTATTAAGGACTTTTTCTATAATCTTTGCTTCCATTTATTTATTCCCGATTACTTCATGCAACATTGCTGGTTTTAGTGTTATTACCCACGCAGCATCAACAATTTCTGAAGTTGTTGCATTAATATCATTATCTGCTGTTTCTGATTTCTTTTTATTGTTTTTGGAATAGGTTTTATAGTCTTCAATAGTTGCATTAATTTTTCTTGTTGCCAAAACGTCTTTATAACTATTAAATAAAGAAGTATCAAAGTTACTACCAACAATGATATTTGCTTCACCATTATTATAGCTAAATTGTTTAATATCATTTGGGGTTAGGGTAGATACTATTTGTAAAAACTTGGTCAATAATACTACAGCGTCCTTGTCATCATATATACCTCTTAGATGTCTAAGATTATTGATTTTATCGTTTGCTGTTTGAATTATTGTTTTGTTTATCTGATTTACAGCTACTACGCCTTTTAGGTTATTATTAATTTGAGATTTAATTCGGATACCATTAACTACAAACATAGTTATGTTCAAACCCCAGAGTAAAATCATGAAAATTACTAAATATTTTACTGTGTTTAATAAGCTAAAAATACTTTTAGTGCTTTTTTTATCTAGTTTTAGATTGAAATTGGTGCTTTTTTGAATATAAAAATTCCATACGAAAACTCCATACTCAAGTTGATTATTGGCACGCTTACAAGGAAGGTCGAATTTATTGGCGATATTTTCTATATCATAATCATCATTAGCATAAACTAATAATGATTTTGGCTTTTCTAGCTGAAGCATATCTTCAAGCATTGACGGTATCGGTCTATTATCATCTAAGCAATAATATTCAAACTTTGAAGTACGTATGAAACTTTGATCAATACCTAAAAATAACGTCCACGATTTTTCTTCAAAACTTGTAGCAAAAGCAAAAGATTGAATAAAGCGAATTGGTTTTTCAAGGTAGTTAAGCCGTTGCATCAATGTTTGGTAATATATTTTATTAAATACTGCAACGTATGCAACTCCATCTTCAATCTGTAATGTGATTGCTTTTACTTCATCAATCTCATCAGTTAAGGAGGTTTCAATAAGCCCTAACATCAGTTCTTCAGTCAGGCGTTTACTAGCAATACCAGTAACATTGGTTTTAAAGATACTACAACAGTTTGTTGATAAATAAATTTCAAGGCTAACATCGTTAAACCCTGCTAAGTCATCAAAAGATGATTGACCTGTTTCGACTTCATTATCATTTATTAACACCCAGTTAATTGGTTTTGATAAGTCATTAGTTATGAATAAGCGTAATATTTTCATTCTGGATGATGCCATAAAATTAGTGGCCATTGGCCAGTGCGATTTGCTCGATACACTAGTTCAACCCATTTGAACTCATAGTCACCCTTGTCAACAGCTGCATGAATCGTAAAATAAGTTGAGTTGGTAGTCAAAGTTGTTAAATTCATATTAGAGTTACTCTGTGACGTTATTATACCATTACTTGCTAAGAAAGACTGAATATCTGTTGATGCTTTAAAAGGAGTATTTTCTCTAACACTTACTATTCTATTTGCAACCGGAAGTGGTATACCACTTTTGGCGGCAATCACTTCGGCTGAAGCCGTATTTACATTGACTTGAATTACCCCAGGACCAGTGGGTGGGGCTAAGGTTTTATTACTATTCGTGGTGCTTTCCTGAGCATTTGCTGCAGCGCTTTCGGCCATTAATTGTCCAGTGATTGATACTGGAATGGCTGTTATATAATTAGCAAGTTTATATTCATATTCTGGTTGCATACCTTTAATAAGCTTTAATTCAGCCAAATCAACGAGTGGCTTGCCAGCTGGGCGGTATCGTGGGTCAGCATTAGTATATTGGTTCATTATATCAGTCTCATATTGGGGAGCTGCCATATAGTAAGCTATCGCTGGAGCAAGTGCCGTTGGAAGGTTTAAAGAAGTTAGTAGTGCGGTAAATTGAGTAAGAACTGTTTGGTTTACTTGGCCATTACTAACCAAATCGTTGATATTAAATTTACCTTGCTCATCAATAATATAACCACTCATATATATATCATCAATAACTTTGGTTCTGGGTATGGGCTGAGCCCAAATATCGGTTATTGAATCGATAGTTGATGTTGCGGCACTAGTTGCCAGTCCTGCGCGCCCAAAGTCGGCCGCAGCAAATAAAATCCCATAGCATTGTTCCATTGCCTTTTGATTAGTAAGACGGCGAATTACCCTGTAGTTTTTTATAGTTATATCAGTTATGATAGACATTATAATAAGTACAATAATTAATACGGTTATTAATGCAGCCCCGCGGTTTTTTTGTATCATAATGCCCACCTACGGGTAATTTCTTCTCCAGATTTCATTTTTATATAAATTTCAAGTCCTGGGGGTAGGGTTGTAAAACTATTTATATCACTAGGCCAGCTATCGCGCCACTTTTTATCAGGGTATAAAAAATTTACAGTGAAAGTATCAACATTTTCAAGGAGTACTTCAACTTGAGCTTGACTAAATGGCACTCTATTTAGAAACGGCCAAGTTACCATATAAAGTGTACCATTTAGAAAACGAAATCCGATACGTCTAGGAGATACGGTGCCATACTCCTCATCACCAATCATTCCTGAGGTCGTAAGTTCAAGCTGAGCATCAAAATTGCTAATAAGTTTATTTTTCCCCATAACTGCAGGCATTAATACCCCGTTTTCATCACGGTAGGCAAGTGGTATAGCTTTACTCCAATTAGTTGATATTTGATTAATAGCTCGCGCAATACCACCCCATTTATTCTCAGCTTTAGTAAGTACTTGTTTTGTCGTGACTAGAGATGCAATAGCACGATATGATATCACTGATATAATTGCAAAAATTATTATTGCAACCATTAATTCTATTAAGGTAAAACCTTTTGTTTGTTTAATCATTGTGTCTAACCATTTAATATTGAGCAATAAAATTTACGGTACGAAATAAAACATACTTAGGTTTCTTTTTTTCGCTTACAGCAATTTCTAAGCGTCTAAAGTATTGGTTTGGAGTTGCAGATACTACGGTCTCAACATTAAAATCAATACCCGCCATAGTAACATTTTTGGTGTCATTTCCTAGGTCAGGATAAACACCATCAAGATAATATTGGTTATACTGATTATCAGCAACCCAGTTAGCAGCTTCTCTAGCATAAGCATCATGTACATCATCAACTGCCAAACCAATAGATCTGGTTGCGGAAGCAAGTACAATAGCAATTATCAATAATGCTACCAAACATTCTATAAGTGTAAATCCGCTTTGGCTGGTGTGTGCTTTATTCATTAATTATTTACCTGAAATTCACCATTCATATTCCCATCTACCCATGCATTACGCACGCCATCTGTAATTTGAAAAGAATACTGTGCTATATTACCTGATGGAAAAAATCTAATTTTTTCGTCATCTTTTAATGGGCGACCGTTGACAGAAGAGGATTTTATAGTGATATTTTTTGGCCAACTCCAACTAATTAAGTTCTTTAAATTTATATCGCGCCATTCGCCATTTCTATAACCTCTACAAATAAACCCATTTGGTTTTACGCTACAGGCGATAACACTATTTGTATAAACAGATTCATCAGCAATGATTTCTAATGTATTTGATATTTTAACAGCTTCACCTTGGAACTGTGAGTAGCTTGCAGAGCCAATACTTAGAACTGTTACGCCTGACATAATTGCTATAATGACTAAAACTATCATTATTTCAAGTAAAGTAAAACCGCGCTGTAGAGTTATTGGTAGATTTGTTTTAGAATTAATAATATGCCTATAAACAGACTTATTCATGTGAATGCTTACGTTTAAAATAAAACTAGAGTTGGCTTTGCAACTCTAGTTGTAAAATAGCTTATTGCCAGTTCCCTATAACACTAGGTCCGCTGTCACCACTAGCTGTTTGACCATCAACTCCATATGAGTATATGTCAATCTCACCGTGTTTGCCAGGGTTTTGGTATTGATATGGATTACCCCAAGGGTCAGCTGGCAGCTTATCTAAATATCCACCATCTTTGAAATTTTGCGGTACTGGTTGAACTGATGGTTTTTGAACTAATGCTTGAAGTCCTTGAGCATTTGTTGGATAGCGGTAATTATCAAGATTGTATAATTTCAAAGCATTCATTAGAGATGAAATATCAGTTTTAGCAGCTGCCTTACGTGCATCGTCAGTTCTACCAACTACACGTGGAACAACTAGCGCCGCCATAACCCCAAGGATCACTAAAACCACCATAATCTCAATTAAAGTAAACCCGCGTTGTTTAATGTTTTTGTTCTGCATAGTAAATAACTCCTTATGATTTATGCATTAAATATAACGTATTATACCAAACCAACTGATAATCTTGTCAAGTTATTTTAGGGGTGTAAGAGCCAAGTACATACTGGAAAATCATTTTATATTTATTAAGCTACTATTTTAACATTTTTGGTAAGCTCCAAGTGATATTCAAATGGCGTAAGTTTATTGTTAAATCGTTGATGTACTCGCTTCATATTATACCAATGTAGA
>CANFGS010000029.1 GCA_947446595.1 Neisseriaceae bacterium
TAGTTTACCATCAATATCAGCAACAAACTTTATGTTAGATACTAATGGTAATGTCATAGCTTCATTTGATGCTAATGGTAGTAATAGTTATTTAACTGCTGGTAATTCTACTATTGGGATGTTTGATGAATCAGGAGCAATAAGTAATAGCTATAGTTATACTGGCTATGGTTCAATAATTAATGAAGGTGCTACTACATCACCAACTAAGAGTATCCTGTGGGATGGGGAATATAATGACTTAGATACTGGTTTAGTATACCTAAGAGCAAGGTTCTATAGTCCAGGTTTAATGAGGTTTATTAATGCCGATACCGTAAATGTAGCAAACTTATACAACTTTGGTAATGGGGATCCTATTGACAATCTTGATCCAAGTGGGCATATGCCAGTGTGGGCAGGTTATGTGTTAAATGGATTAGCTGCTTTAGCATCTCTTCCAGTAGCTCCAGAGGTTGCAGCAGCTGAAATTGGAGTTGAAATGACTGCTATTGGAGCTTCAACCATGGCTGAGGAAGGTGTAGCTGCAGGTACAGGGATTGCTACTCGCCTAGAAATTATAGATATTTCAGGTGAAAATGTTTATTCGTCAAACATCCCAGCTGAGATATCAAACTTAAATGAAATAGTCCCCAATGAAATTAAGGACTCAAATAATTACTTTCTTCAAGGAGAGAGAATGGTTTCACTTAAAAAACCTATAAATAATTTTGCAATCCAAGAAAATGGTACCATCTCATTACAAAGAGTTAAATCAAATAGCGTCCCCATTTTAGATAAACTCGCAGAAATAGAACCTGGATGTAGCGCTCAAGGTTTCACTTGTAATGGCGCACTTGCTACCATTAAAAATATTTCTCCTGTTAATCGCGGTGTTTTTGGAATGCGCTCATATAAAGTTACCACTACTGCTAAATTTGGAGACTGGGAGAGTTGGCAACTAGGACGCTCAAATACAGATCATACTATACGCGTTTTCTCTAACCAAGGGGTTTTTCATTTCTATGATGACAAACTCCCAGATAGCTCTGATATTAGCGCCCTAAGAGAAATGTTTAACATCTATTAAGTAAATTCCTTTAGATTGAAGCGTATTAATAAAACTCACAGACAACCTGAAAAAATTACAATTGCATTGTTATGCAGAGATGCTGACTATCACTCTAACGTCATCCCAAACCGTAAGCAAGATGCTGTTTAAAATATACTCTGCCATCCCAAACAAAAACTAGATGCTGACTAAATGTGAGTTTGGGATCCATGCTCTAAAATGTTTACAACTTCATGAGATTTTATAGATCAGTTCATTACTCCACGATCCAAAATAGTTCAAAGAATGTCCTTTGGAACCAATATCTTTGCCAATATATATTTTCCCATTTGGGAATGTAATTTTATAAATAACGTAAGCAAATTTTTGCATTTATAACAACTTTGTAAAACACTTAAGCTAACCTAGACCAATTATATATATAGATTTCTGGAACTAAGATGACCAATTGATGTCCACTTTGCTCCTATTAATGTTAATAAAAACTTCCTATATTTTTACGATTTTGATGAATAATTGCCAAGATCTCAAGAACATCCGATCTCACTCTATAAGCAAGAATATATCGATACTTATTAATTACTAACTCCCTAGTACCCATTTTTTTACCTTCTCGACCAATACCCGGCATAGCTGCTATACTGCTTATACTTTTAGTAATGATATTAGTTAATTCTTTTGCAAGTAACGGATTAATTTTGGCATAATAATCAAGTTCAGCCTCAAGATGGGATAATGCCCTCTGAGTCCATAAAACATTCATAACCATTTAGTTAATACTCTATCAACTTCATCATGACTAGCAAAAATCCCAGCATCAGCTTCTTTAATGCCATATTCTAATTCTTGAAGTTGCCATTCTTCTAATAAAATAGCGTCTTCAACCCAGTGAAGTAATAGATCTGCTTTATTTCGTTTGGTTGCTTTTACCAAATGGTCTAATTTCACATTTAATTCATTTGGAACTCTTAATGAAATCACTTGTGTTGTTGCCATAATGCCCCCCTTTTTATACAATCACACAGTATATTATACATTAATCCGACTTCAGTATACAATAAATAAAACAGTTTACAACATCCATTCTGAATATTAATAGAATAATGTAATTTAATCTCAACTTTGGTATTTGTAATCTGGCTAACTACTCAAACGATCCATTTATTACTTGCTTGATTATAGAATAACTAAAGCCTCGATTTTGTAAAAACCTAATTTGTTTCGCTAGTTCCTGACGATCAGTTGCAACAATTCCGAACTTCTTTTTAAATAGCTCACGAGCAAGAGTCACCTCATCAAAGTCAGTGTCATTAATTATTTGATTGACTAAATCACTGTCGGTAGTTTTTTGGGATAATTGATATTTGATTTTTAGTAAGCCGTGCTTTTTGGAGCGGCTATTAATAAATGATTGGATAAAACGCTGCTCTGAAAGATATCCAGACTCGCGTAAATTATCTAGAACTTGCCTAATCTCACCCTCATTATCAGAGTACTTTTTGAGCTTAGTAAATAATTCTTGATATGCGTATTCACGCCTTGATAAGAAGTATAAGGCCTTACTTTTAATATTGGTAGCACTCATACTTCTTAACTAAAATCTAAAATCTTATTCAGGAGATAAAACTTCTTCTTCACGTTCAGCCAAAGGCACATCAGCTACCTTGATACCTGAAGATAAAGCTCTAATTTTAGCCTCAATCTCAGCAGCAATTTCAGGATGCTCAGATAAATATTCACGTGAATTATCTTTACCTTGACCAATCTTAGCGCCTTTATAGCTATACCAAGAACCAGATTTTTCAACGATATTATTTAGTACCCCAAGCTCGATCAACTCACCATTTCTTGAAATACCTTCACCGTATAAAATCTCAAATTCAGCTTGTTTAAATGGCGGCGCTACTTTATTCTTAACAACTTTAACGCGTGTCTCACTGCCAATAACATCCTCACCTTTTTTGATAGATCCAGTACGTCGAATATCTAGACGAACGGAAGCGTAGAATTTAAGAGCATTACCACCAGTGGTAGTCTCAGGCGAACCAAACATTACACCAATTTTCATACGAATTTGATTAATAAAGATAACTAATGTATTAGTGCGTTTGATATTTGAAGTTAGTTTACGAAGAGCTTGAGACATTAGACGTGCTTGAAGACCCATATGGCTATCTCCCATGTCACCCTCTAATTCAGCTCTAGGAGTAAGTGCAGCAACCGAGTCAACAACAATTACATCAACGCCACCACTTCTAACTAACATATCAGCGATTTCAAGAGCTTGTTCACCAGTATCCGGTTGAGAGATTAACATATCATCAACTTTAACACCCAGTTTATGCGCGTAAACTACATCAAGAGCATTTTCCGCATCAATATACGCACAAGTTCCACCATTTTTTTGTGCTTGAGCTACTACTGATAAACATAGTGTGGTTTTACCGCTTGATTCTGGACCAAATATTTCAACAACTCTGCCTTTTGGTAAACCACCAACCCCAAGCGCCAAATCAATACTCAAAGAACCCGTTGAGATCACTTGAATATCGTTAGCAATTTGAGTTTCATTCATACGCATAATAGAGCCCTTGCCAAATTGTTTCTCAATTTGAGCTAGTGCTATCTGAAGTGCTTTTGCTTTTTCGTTATCAGCCATTTATTTTAACTTTCTAAAATATAAATTGTTGTGTTTGTTCATTTATTAAATACTGTGTATCGGTTTCAAATAATTTCTTCTGAGTAAATTTATTTTCACCATCACGAGTGATTGATACTGCATGTAAAACTGGACTATTACCAATAATACCAACTAGTCGCCCACCCACTCTAAGCTGTGATTTAAGCGTTTCAGGTATTGTATGTAATCCGCCACCGACAAAAATCTTATCAAATGGAGCTTTGTCAGGTAATCCATTAACACCATTTGAATTGATAATACTTACATTATTAATTCCAGCATACGTCAGATTATTAACTGCTAGTTGTTTGTTTTGCTCATCAATCTCAATGCTATATACAAAATCAGCAAGCTTCGCAAGTATTGCCGTTACATAAGCACTGCCAGTACCAATTTCAAGCACTTTATCAATCTTAGTAACTGCCAACTCTTGAAGTAACATAGCCTCCACTCTTGGTGTTAACATCGCCTGAATACCAGGTAATGGAACCTCTAAGTCAGAAAAGGCTAATTGCTTATATTGCTCTGGCACGAATTTTTCACGTCCTACTTGACGTAGCAAGCGTAAAACATCTTCATTTCTCACATCACATGGGCGAATTTGTTGTTCAACCATATTAAAACGAGCTAATTCCATATCCATAATTTGTATCCTATATCGTTATTTCTCAGTTGCTGATTTTTTTACCAAATATTGAGTTACTTCCATCGCACGCTCTGGTAATGCTGGACTAACTACATATTTATCACCAACAACAAAAGTTGGCGTACCACTAATATCATATGCTTCCATCTGTGTTTTATATTCAGATACTTTTGAGTTTACTGTAAAAGAATTATAAGTAGACATAAACTTAGTGATTTGATCTTGTGATAAACCATTTTGTGATAAAAATCCTTTTAATTGAACAGGGTCATTCAAATCATGTTGACTAAATGTAGCCGTAAATGCTGGCGTGTATAACTTGTCTAACTTCATAATTAGAAGAGTTGCATTTAATTTTGCATAACTCTCTGTAGATGGATTCCAAGCAACATGGATTTTATCCAAATCAACGGCCTTATTAGCCAATAATTTACTTGCTACTAATGGCTCAATATCCTTACAATGGATACATACAAAAGAGAAAAATTCTTTTACATTAACCTTGCCTTTAGGTTCTACTTTTTTAACTATAGCTTTATTTAAAACTGTGTAATCAGTACCCTCTACTATGGGTGGCGAACTTGCTGCAATAGCATTATTTAATAATAAAGCTCCCAATAACCCAATCAGAAGATTTCTGATGTTAAAGTGACGATTTAGTTGCATAAATATTCCTTCCTTATTTAGTAATTCTGATTAAAGCAGCATTTATCTGCCCATCAGATAGTTGATTAATAATTTTTTGAGCTTTTTCTTCATTAGTAAACGGCCCAACCAATACTCGATTAACAGTATTGTTTCCAGCTGTTTGCGACTTTATAGCTGAATCAACCCCTAGTAGAGCAAGTCGTGCCTTCATATCAGCGGCTAGCTCTTGACTTGCAAAAGCACCCGCTTGAACAAAAAACACAGTTTTTGCAGTCGGAGTTGAAGCACTTGGCTTTGTATTTACATCATCTGATTTATTCGCAACTGATTTTTGAGACTGTAACACATCATAAAAATCATAATTGCCTTCTGAAGCGTTGTTTTTATTAGCATTATCGCTACTATTGTCTACCTCAGGTTTTATTTTAGTTCCCGGCGCTAAAATCATTGTACCAGAACTATTATTACTACTCGTTGCAACTAGAGCCTTGTTTAAAAAAGGTGTGGGCACATTATTAAGATATACCGCCAAACCACCTGCTATTGCTATACCCAATACTAAACCAACTAGAAACTTATTCAACTTACATCCTAATTAAAACAATTTTTTATACTGAATAGCCTTTGCTATATGAGTTACCTCTATTATTTCTACTTTCGCCAAATCGGCAATAGTACGTGCAATTTTGAGTATTTTAAAATACACCCTTGCTGATAACCCCTGTTTATCAACTACAGATAGTAATAACTCTTTAGCCTTCGTGGCTAATATACAGTAGCTTTCAATATCCTTATTGGTTAAGGAATAGTTTAGCTTACCTTGCCTATCTATTTGTACCTTACGTGCTTCAATGACGCGTTTTCTTATAATTGATGAATCTTCACCAATAGATAACGAGTCTAACTCTTCAGCCTTAAGATACGACACTGGGACCATTAGATCAATGCGATCTAAAAAAGGCCCAGATAATTTACCTTGATATTTAGTTACCTGTTCAGGCGTACATTTACAAACATGTTGTGGATGTCCGTAATTGCCACATGGACATGGATTCATTGCCGCAACCAACTGAAAATCTGCAGGATATGACACCTGCCGCCTAGCCCTAGATAAATGAATCTTTTTAGTCTCCATCGGCTCTCGAAGCGTCTCTATTGCACGTCTCTCAAACTCAGCTATCTCATCCAAAAATAACACACCATTATGAGCTAAACTTATCTCACCCGGCTTTGGTATTCCACCACCACCAATTAGTGCCGCACTTGAACAACTATGGTGTGGCTGCCTAAACGGTATTTTACCAAAATTATTTATATCAAACCCAGTTATGGATTGTGAATATATCGCCGCTGACTCTACAGCTTCCACCTGACTTAGTGGTGGCAAAATCGTTTTTATCCTCTGAGCAAGCATAGACTTACCACACCCAGGATTACCAACCAGCAATACTGAATGACGACCTGAAGCCGCGATTTCAAGAGCTTCTTTTATCGCTATATGCCCTCGAACTTCATTAAGGTTCACACTATCATCATAAATAGAGTTATACAAATACTCATTATCAGGTAGTGGCTCTATCGGTTTTTCACCAGTTAAATGAGCGATAACTTCTTTCAAACTCTTTGCCGGGTATATCTCAACCCCACCAACTAGATTTGCTTCAAGGCTACTTTCTAGTGGTAAAATATAGCGGCGAGTTGCAGCATTATAGGCTATTGCTAGAGCCCCACTTACCCGACGAAGATCCCCGTCTAGTGCCAATTCACCAGCAATCTCAAAGTCTTCAACACGAAGCCTACTTTTAATAAGGCCACTAGCTAATAATACCCCTATCGCAATTGGCAAATCATAGCGCCCTGAGTCTTTGGGTAAATCAGCAGGTGCCAAATTTACCGTAATTCGTCTAGCAGGAAAATCAAAACCCGACATTTGAATTGCAGAACGAACCCTATCTCGACTCTCTTTAACTTCGGTATCTGGCAAACCAACCATAGAAAAACTTGGTAAGCCATTAGATACATGAACCTCTACAATCACCTCAGGAGCAGTCATACCTTGAACAGCTCGTGAATAAACTCTACTTAATCCCATATTTAGCCTTTACTAACTGTATCGGCTATGTGTAGTATTATACCATATTTGATTTTTACTACGCACACAACCTTTTAAGGAGAAAGTATATACTAAAAAATATGGCAAATTTTGCGTAATGTACGCAAAAAACCTATTTTATGGGTATTTTTTTAATTATTTCCTCTAATTCTTCAAGTTTCTTTCTAGTTGCAAGAAGGACTTTCTGCTGGGTATCAAATTCTTCACGAGTTACAATATCTAATTTATTTAAAACGGCCATAATTATAGCTTTAATATTCCCACTTATATCCTGTAATGGGTTATCTTTTAAAATTGTACCTAAATGACTATTAATTTGCTCTTTAATATTTTCTTTTAACACTATTTTTCTCCATTTGTATTTAACAACATTTCTTTTGCGTGTGACAGCGTTGTTGGAGTAATTTTTACCCCACCTAACATCCGCGCTATTTCATTAATTCGCTCATCTGAATTAACATAACTAATTTCCGCCAACGATACTGCTTGATTATTATGCTTTCTTACGACCAAATGATTATCACCAAAACTAGCTGTTTGTGGCTGATGAGTAATACAAATAACCTGCTTTACAAGTCCTAATTTATTTAATAATTCACCCACAATAGAAGCTACTTTACCACCAATACCAACATCTATTTCATCAAAAATAATTATTTCCGGCGGATTATGAATTGATAATAGTAAATACAAAGCTAGAGCAGTGCGACTTAATTCTCCGCCTGAGGCAGCCTTTGCTAAAGCCTGAGCCGCAATACCTTTATTAAATGATACCTGATATTCAACATTTTCAAGCCCATGGCCTGTTGGCTCCGAAAGCTGGTTTAGTAGTACACTAAATTCTCCAGTAATTGCCAACTGATGTAAATAATCAGTTACTTTAAGACCAAGCTCTTTAGCAAAACGTTTACGAACTATCGATATTTCTTTAGCTAGTTTTGTATATTCACTATCTAAGCGCGAAACTTCTTTTTCTAGATAGGCAATATCATTACTATGAATAATATTATCTAATTCTTGTGCCCACTCGTCTAGTTTTTCACTAATTTGCTCTGGAAGTATTTTATGTTTCCGGCTTAGATCAAAAATTATATTAATCCGCTCCTCAAGCTTTGCTAAACCATCTGGATCTAATTCAATAGTTGTTGCTAATGCTTCTAGTGAATTACTAATTTCCTGAAGCTCAATCTCAGCACTCGATAATAAATTAGTAAGCTCCAATGCCTTTGGAACATAGGGTATAATTTTTTGTAATCGCGAGTTTAGTAACGATATTTTTTTGATAATCGCATACTCCTCGCCTTGCAAAATATTCTGGGCAAAATCAAACTCTTGTAGTACCTCGCCTGCATTAGCTAATTGCTTATGCTCTAGATTTATCTCATCCCATTCCCCAGGTTTTAAATTCAGCGCACTAAATTCGCTAATTAATACTTCCAAGCGTTCTTTTTCAGCATCAAGCACTTTGGTTTTGGTTACTGCTAGATTTAGCTTATGTTTAGCCTCATTGAGGGCTTTAAATATAGAATATAGAATTTTAGTCTGAATGCCAGCATATTCATCAAGGAGATTTCTTTGGGTTTCTGATTTAAGTAAGGTAACTGAAGCATATTGAATATGAATATCTAGAATCAATTCTCCAAGGGCTTTAATTTGGCCATTAGTAACGGCATTACCATTAATATAGGTCTTATTTTTACCTTGATGATCAATAACTCGTCGACAAATTAAACTATCTAAATTATCACTATCTTCAAGATCATTAGCCTTTAGCCATTCTACAGTCGTTGGATTAGAAAGTTTGAACTCCGCCTCAAAAGTCAGCTGCTTTTGCGAATCACGGATTATATCTTTAGGTATTCTAGATCCAAAAAGTAACATTAAGGCATCAATAATAATTGATTTACCGCTACCAGTTTCACCAGTTACAACAGTTAGTCCAGCCAAAAAATCAAGCTCCAACTGTTCTATTAACAGATAATTGCTAATTTTAAGCCTTAGTAACATTATTTACCACCTATAAATATTTATCAAGAAACGCGTTTTGACCAATCAAGTTTGGTACGTAGAGTATGAAAGTAATTATAGTCATTGGGATGGATTATCTTGAACTCTTTGGGGTGCTTAGATAATAAAACCTTATCCCCAAACTCTAGGTCAAAACACTCTTGCCCATCAAAATGTATTTGGGTTGCATTCTCTCGCACTAAGTCAAATTCAATCTTGGCATTATCATGTACTACAAGTGGTCTATTAGTCATAGACTGCGGACATATTGGCACTATAGAAAATACATTAGCCTCTGGGTGCAATATTGGGCCACCAGCTGCCAGCGAATAGGCAGTCGAACCTGTTGGCGTTGCAAAAATCACGCCATCAGATTTTTGGGATAAGACAAAGTGATCATCAATACTAATATTAAACTCGATCATATTACCAATTGCACCACGGGAGATAACGACATCATTAAGTGCAACAGCTTGCATTACTAATACATTGTTTCTAATCACCTGAGCATTGATCAAACTTCTTTGTTCAATAGTATAGTGACCATGAATTACAACTTCATCAATAGCTTTTAGCATATCATGAGCAGCAATATCAGTCATAAAACCAAGTCTACCTTGATTAATTCCAATTACCGGAACGTCATGATTTACTAGGCCTCTCGCGGCTGCTAGTAGCGTACCATCACCACCAATTACGATTACCAAATCAAGAATGCCAACCCAAGAACCAATACGGCCAATATTTACTTCGGGTAGATTAGCATAATCTTCAGTTACGTCTGAGTCTATATAAACTCTTACACCCAATTTTTGCAAATGAGTAGCTAAATTTACCAACTGTAGCTTAAGTTTGCTACTTTGATATTTACCAATTAATGCAATATTTTTAAAAAACATTATTTTTTCTTAGGCATATATAAATCAGTAATACTACCATCTACAATCTCACACGCAAAAGCTATGGATTCTGACAATGTAGGATGGGCATGAATAGTTAGTGCAACATCATGAATATCACAATCCATTTCAAGAGCCAAAACGGTTTCAGCAAGTAGCTCACCAGCATTAACCCCAACTATAGCAGCTCCGATTATTTTATGTGTTTTTTTATCAGTGATAATTTTGGTAAATCCATCATCACGACCATTAGCAAGAGCTCTGCCTGACGCCGCCCACGGAAATTTACCCACTTCAATTTCTAGACCTTGTGCTTTAGCTTCAGTTTCAGTAACTCCCATCCAAGCAATTTCAGGATCAGTATAAGCAACTCCAGGTATAGCTCTAGCATCGAAATATGATTTTAGACCAGCACAGTTTTCAGCAGCAATACGTCCTTCATGAGTAGCTTTATGAGCTAACATCGGCTGCCCAACCACGTCCCCAATTGCATAGATGTGTGACACATTAGTTCTACCTTGCTTATCAACTGCGATAAAGCCATTATCTTGTACAACTATCCCAGCTTTTTCAGCACTGATATTTTTACCGTTAGGCCTACGTCCTGCCGCAACTAATACTTTATCAAAGCGAACCGGCTCTTTAGGAGCTACCGCTCCCTCAAAACTAACATATAATCCGTCTTTTTTAGCGTCAACTTTTGTGCATTTAGTCTTAGTATAAATCGCAGCATAGCGTTTTTTGATTCGATTTTCTAATACGCGAACCACATCACGATCAGCTCCTGGGATTAACCCATCAGCAAATTCAACCACTGTTACTGTACTACCTAGACTTGAATAAACCTCTCCCATTTCAAGTCCGATAATTCCGCCACCAATAATTAGTAATTCTTTTGGAATATCTTTTAGTTCCAAGGCACCTGTTGAATCAATTACTCTTTTATCTTCAAATGGAATTCCTGGAATTTTAAACGATTGTGAACCAACTGCAATAATAGCGTTTTTAAAGCGAATAGTTTTATTACCAGAATCAGTTGCAACTTCTAATGTATGAGCAGAAGTGAACGATGCCATACCAAATACCGTATCAACTTTACGTTGTTTGGCTAGTGCATTTAACCCACCAGTTAGTTTAGAGACAATACCAGCTTTATAATCGCGAATTTTATCTATATCAAGTTTTGGTTTTCCAAAACTTACTCCGTGATGACTTACTTCTTCAGCTTCATTAATTACTTTTGCTACATGAAGTAGTGCTTTTGATGGAATACAACCCACATTTAGACATACACCACCAAGAGTAGAATACTTTTCAACTAGTACTACCTTTTGCCCCAAATCAGCAGCTCTAAAAGCAGCGGTATAGCCACCAGGCCCAGCACCAATTACAACAACATCACATTCAATTTCACCATCAGCTTTAGGAATTTCACTAGCAGTAGTTGGTGCTTCAATAAGTGTAGCATCCGATACAGCAGCTGCCTCAGTAGTTTTTGGAGCTTCGGTAGAAGCGACAGTTGCAGCTTCAAGTTTTAGAATTAAATCGCCTTCATTAAGCTTTGAACCAACTTTAGTCGCAATTTCAACCACACGCCCAGCTGCAGTTGCTGGCACCTCCATAGTAGCTTTATCGGTTTCAAGCATAAGTAGATTATCGTCAATATTAATAACATCACCAACTTTTACATATACCTCAGCAACATTAACATCAGTACTACCACCAATATCAGGGACTTTTAGTTCAATAACACTCATTTAAAAACTCCATTATTTAATATTTAATTATAAGTAAAATGACTACTTGCACTTTCAGTATCTGCGGTATTTTTATTAGGCATATATAATGGCCCTTTAAACCCACATCCCACAACAAAAAGTAATACGATAGTAGCTATAGTTTTGTTTAGCATATGACTATTTCACCGCTGGTGTAAAAGCATCAGAGAAGAATCTATCTTTATCTAAGGCTAGTTTTTCAGTAGCTAATTCAAAAGCATCTTCAATCATCCGTGGATTTCCACAAGCATACATGTCATAGTTTTTTAATTTGTCAAAATCATTTTTAAGGGCTTCAGTTACATAACCAGCAAAATATTTCTCATGCTTTTCTTGTGATAAACACAGAGTAATTTTTATATTTAATTTGTGGCGCCACTTATCTAAGAAATCCATTAGGTAAAAATCTTTAATCTCACGATTGCCCCAGTATAAATGAATTTCACGCTTATCATTATTTAGATACAAACTCTCAATAATTGACTTAACAGGAGCAAATCCAGTACCGGTACACACCAAAAGCATAGGCTGTTCAGACTTTTGTAATTTGAATGCTCCCAATGGGCCTTTAAATCGAACTAAAGCATCATCTTGTAACTCATTCCAAACGTACTCAGAAAATTCACCACCTTTATGATATTTGGTATGTAATTCAATTTCATCAGGAGTTACTGGCGAACTTGCTATTGAATAACTTCTAGCTTTACCTTTAAACATAATTTCTATATATTGCCCAGCATGAAACCCAAAGCCTAAAGCCACTGGTAATTTTAGAGTGATTACTGCTGTATTATGTATTTTATTGACAGATAAAACTTTAGATGCCATAATTTTCACTGGAAAACCATCTAATACATTGGGAATATCAAACACCAAGTCTGTTTGCGCATGCGCTTTACATAATAAGGTATACCCTTGCTTTATATCATCAGGCGTCAAGGTGCGTTGATTATACGCTTCAAGTGTAACCTCACCTGCGATAAGCTTTGATTTACAGGCGCCACAAACGCCATTTTTGCATGCGTGAGGAAGATTAAGTTTTTGAGCTAATCCAGCATTTAATACTATTTCATCAGTTGTGACATTAAATTCAATTTTGTCTGGATTAATGGTGATTTTTGGCATAGTTATATGATTTTTCGCTTAACATGGTTATTAAAAACATAATTATAACATAATGTACCAGAATATTTTTTGCAAAGCATTAGAATGCGCATTTTCTAATCAATAAGGTGATATTCACTATTACTACCCTGAAGAGTAATATTTCCAGCATAAAAAACTTTATCACCTATGGCAAATCCATCACACTTGCTACCTACTTCCTCCACAACTCCGGAGACATCCCAACCTAAAATTTTTATGTCAGTTGATTCATATCATTAGTACACCGGCTCTGGAAAAGTTAAGGCACACAATCACATCACTACAGTATATAATACCTATCTACAGAGATTTAATTTACTTAGGAACTAAAATTGATGCAAAAAATTCGTTTATTATGTTTATTAATAATCGCAAATATGGCTTTTGCTGATGGTGGTTATTATGTCGGAATTGGAGCTGGATATTCAAATATTACTGCAAACGCAGTATCGCCTTTAGAATTTACCAATCCAACTTTGATAATGTCGGCTCATGCTCTGCCTGCAGCAGTCTAAATAGTAGTGCAACAGGGTTCTCGCCTTTATTTGGCCTTGGAGCTGAATTGGGCTTTAAACATATTGGTTATCGCTTGGAATGGGACTACTTAGGTGGAGTAATGGCAAAAAATAATACTGGTAATAATGCTATTAATACAAGCTCAAGCTCATTTTTGGCATCAATAATGTACCATTTCTAAATATAACAAATATTGGAGTTTATTAAATGAACAAAAAATTATTATTTATCTGTGATCCTTTAGTTAGTTTTAAAGTAGCAACCGATACAACATACCTAATGTTAGTTACCGCAGCTGAGATGGGGTTTGAGGTTTTTGTGGCTTTGCCTAATGAAGTATACTCAGAAAGCAATCAAGCAAAGGTAATTGCTCATAAGATAAAACTCCTTGCAACAAATAAAGATACTCCAGGTAGCGTTTTACCATGGTATTTAGAAGACGCAAACACCTCGACCCTAAATCTTTCTGAATTTAGAGCTATTTTCGTTAGAAATGATCCGCCATTTAATATGGAGTACTATTACCTCACCCAGATTTTATTCATTGCAGAACAAAACGGGGTAAATGTGGTTAATAATAGTCATAGCTTACGTAATTTTAATGAAAAACTAAGTATTTTAAATTTTCCAAACCTAATCACACCAACCACCGTTACCAAAAATAAGCAAGTTATCTATGATTTTCTTGATAAACATGGTGAATGTGTAATTAAACCCCTTGATTTAATGGCAGGGCGTGGCGTGTTTAAAATATCACCAAAAGATGTAAATTGTGGGGCAATTATTGAAGGTAGTACCGAGTATTACTCCCAGACCGTAATGCTACAAAAGTTTATCCCTGAAGTTATTAAAGGTGATAGACGCATTTTTATTGTCAATGGTCAGGTGATTGAACACTGCTTATACCGTATTCCGCAAGAAAACCAAATTAGGGGCAATATTGCTGCTGGAGGGCGTGGAGAAGTGCATCCATTAACACCTGAAGATTTTAAATTAGCTAATGAAGTTGCTCTGTTGCTTAAAGATCACGAGATTGTTTGGGCGGGAATTGATGTTATTGGCAATAAACTAACGGAAATTAATATAACAAGCCCAACCGGCACAAGGCAAATTCTCACCCATACGGGAATAAATATTTTACAAATGGTATTAGAAAGTGTTTGATCTCAAGCAATATATAAATGAAATTACTAATATCGTTGGTTTAGATGGGGTATTAACTGACAACAAGAAACAATACGAAACTGACTGGAGAAATCGTTATAACAATCCATGTCTTGCCGTAATATTCCCATCTACAATAGAACAAATCTCTGCTATTTTAAAACTATCGTCAACCCATAAAGTCGGAATAGTTCCTCAAGGTGGGAATACTTCACTTTGTGGCGCTAGTGTACCAAATGATAGTGGTAGTCCTCAAATTATTCTAAATTTACGCCGTTTAGATAAAATCATCAATATTGATATAAATAATCAAAGTATTACAGTTGAAGCAGGATGCACCTTAGATAAGGTTATAGAATACGCTAAAACCAATGGCTTATATTTCCCTTTATGTATAGCCTCCAGCGGAAGCTGCCAAATTGGTGGGAATATCGCAACTAATGCCGGTGGTATCCATGTAATAAGATACGGTATGATGCAGAATCTCGTTTTGGGACTTGAAGTTTGTTTACCTGACGGGAGTATTGTCAATCAACTTCAAAGTTTAAGAAAGAATAACACTTTTTTTGATTTAAAGCAACTCTTTATTGGTAGTGAAGGAACTCTTGGAGTCATAACTAAAGCGACCCTAAAACTATACCAACAACCAGAGAGTTATTTCACAGCAATGTGTGGGGTTAATGATTTATCGACTGCATGTTTGTTACTTAATTCACTAAACAAATACTATAACCTTTGCGCTTTTGAAATTATCAATCCACTAACACAGGAAATTCATAATAAGCACTTTCATCCTATGGGTGTAACTGCATCTTGGGTAATTTTATTTGAGATAGAAACCAATAGTGAATTTAGTCTTGAAGATCTCGTAAATAAGTTAGGTGAATTCGCAATTAATTTAGATAATTTGATACTTGCTAGTAATGAAAATGAACGTCAAAATTTATGGCATGTACGAGAAAATATTCCCCTTGCTGAGAAAATGGAGGGAGTTGCAGTTAAACATGACATCTCATTACCGATAAGTAATATTGGCGACTTCATAAAAACTAATGAAAGCAATATTCTAAAACACTTTCCTGATGCACAAATCATTATATTTGGACATTTAGGAGATGGGAATTTGCATTATAATATCCAATTTAAAAACATAGATTATAATAAATTACAAAATATTGAATCTATGATTAACAATATAGTATATACTGATGTATATAAATATAATGGCAGTTTTTCTGCTGAACATGGGGTTGGGGTGCTAAAAAAAGATTGGCTGTCTAAATATTATGATTCAAGAAGCTATCAACTTGCATTATCGCTAAAAAAACTATTAGATCCCAATAATATTTTAAACCCCAAAAAAGTTTTTTAAGTAGGTACTAAACTAATGTCATATCACGTTATTTTTGCTGGAGTTGTGGCAGTTACTGCATTCTCAATGTTTGTTAATGAGCAGTTTTTGAAGCTACCGAAGACTATAGCCTTAACAATTCTAAGTGTTAGCTTATCTTTTTTAATTACTGGCTATATTCGCCTAACTCCATCTTATTTACACCCACTACACGATCTATTAAGCGGTGTTGATTTTAAAACAACCGTCCTTGACGTGATGCTTGGTTATTTATTATTTGCTAGTAGTTTACATATAAACACCATTGCACTTAAAAAATATTTTTCATCCATATTTTATTTAGCAAGTCTTGGCGTTGTTACAGCAACACTATTTACTGGCTTTATACTATGGCAGATAAGCCATTTGATTGGTTACCCACTTAGTTTTGCTAATTGTTTAATATTTGGTGCCTTGATCTCCCCAACAGACCCAATTGCGGTAGCATCAGTATTTCAAAGCACCAAAAACGTACCAGAACATATCAAAACAAAAATTACTGGGGAGTCATTATTTAATGATGCTGCTGGTATTTTATTATTAGTAATCTTGGTACAGATTTTTTATATGCATGATGCAAGTAAACTAAGCCTAATGTCAATTAGTTGGATTATAATAGAAGAAGCTCTTGGCGGAATCATTTGGGGTATTATTGTTGGTTATATGACTGCTTTTCTGCTATCAAAAACTAAAGATGCTGAAATCGGGATTTTACTAACTGTAGCAGCGGTTAGCATTGGCTATATAGTAGCTAATCAACTAAATCTATCTGGTGCCATAACTATGGTAGTAGCTGGGTTAATTGTTGGACGGGTATCCAAATCAAGGCACTTTTGTGCTACAACCATTCAAGGAGTGAATCAATTCTGGGATTTAGTTGATGGGCTTCTAAATGCGTTTTTGTTTGTATTAATTGGTTTAGAATTACTAACTATGAGCGTTAATTATGATATTATTATAATGGGTATTATTGGGATAGTAATTGTTTTTGTCGCTCGTTTTGGTAGTATGCTCATCCCTAGTATAGGGTTTTTTATCTATAATAGACGTAAATATGCTTTTAAATGGTCTGAGATGCTTCTACTTTGTTGGGGAGGGATTCGTGGTGCAATCTCAATTGCTCTAGCATTATCAATAGAACATTTCCCAGAATCACTGGTTGCAATTACTTACTTTATAGTAATTTTCTCAATCCTTATCCAAGGCTCAACCTTCAAATGGATAATCGGCAAAGTATACCCCTAGAATAAATAACTACTGAGTGCATGGATCCCAAATTAGTAACTAAGCAACATATCCATCCAACTAGATACCATGCGCTTAGCTTTAAGCATCAACACCACCTTAAATCTCCAGCTCCAAAACACGATTAATTAATCTAATTATTGCACCTGTTTGATACAACATAAACTCTAATTCAGCATCTAACAAATGGGCAATAGTTGGTTTAGCGTGTTTTAATCCACCGTCATTATGAGGTATTTCATATTTTTTAAATAAAACCATTAAAGTTGGAAACGTCTGATCTATGAATGTATCAATATAGGCGGTTTGAGTCGTGATTTGTCTCTTTTCATCTTTAAACTTATATTTTATTTCCTGATTTAATTTTTTCTTTATTTCACCACTCAGATTTTTAATAATGTTGTCAGGTACCCGTATAATTACACACTGTAAAAGTAGACAATTTGGTAAAATTTAGTCGTTGTTAAGGAGTTAAGGTATGACTAAACATGCAAGTGAAGCACAAATTGTTAAAATATTAGAAGAGTTTAGAACAGGTAGTAAGGCTGA
>CANFGS010000030.1 GCA_947446595.1 Neisseriaceae bacterium
GCTCCGATAATTGAATGTCTTGCTTTATTGATGTTGCAATATATCTTAAATTAATTGGTTGACCTGTAATTCTATACATAAAAAATCTCCTAAAATAATTAATAGTTATTTTATCAAGATTTTCCAGTATGTATTCTAGCTTTTACAAATACAAATAAAAAACGCTGGTAGTGCCAGCGTTTTTTATTTGTTGTAGATTTTACTTAATTCCCAGATGGATTAGTTACCATTTGGTTATGAGCTGCAATCTGTGTTATGGCCTCTAGTGCTTGATGACTCATATAAATCGGTTGAGAATGTGATGGAGCACCAAAGAAACTCACATTACTAAATAATTGACTATTATCAATTTGAGTACAAGTTACTTTTCCTCGTGAATTATCATGGATATTACCATTTGCTCCCAACATACCACAAGCTGACATCCAGTTTAGATTGGTAACTGTAGAATCATACTTAATCGACAATAAACTAACTGGAGTATTAGTAGTTAGATAATATGTATCGGCATTATAAATTAAAGACGCAATACTTGGATCTGTTAACAATGACTGCTGAATGAATGAGGACACTGAGTTAGTAGCAACACCAGTCTCTAGTGCAGCAATCAAATCTGTGGTATTAGTATAACTACTCACAAAGAATTTATTAGCTGCTGCAGCGTTAAATACCTGATCCACTATATTAAGTTGATCTAGGCCTGTAGTATTAAATAGATTCATTACATCATAACTAGCATCCATACCACTAGCAAGTAAATTAGCAGCAGCACAGTTTGTGTTACTAAAAGTACCTGTAAGTGACGCTGGATTTAAACAATCAGATTGAGATGCATATGGTGGCACCAATACTAGATCATAAGCTACAGGGCTAAGATAGTCATAAACCACTAAAGTATTAACCATATAAGTACCTAAAGGGGGCTTATTAATTGCCATATCATACTGAGCCCATGCACGATATTTTACTGCATAAGCCGCTGATTCAATTATTAGTGCCTCACATACTGTGTTACCTGGTTCACATCCTGGAGATGCATTCCATGGATTTGATTCCTTGCCATAAGCATTTGGCGGGTTATTTACATTATCAAAGGCAAATGGAAGCTCCTGATTTGTTAAATCATAAGCACCTGAAACACCAACTGTTCTTTTTAGAGTCAAACCAGTGCTTTCGATAATATTTGCATAACTACCACCAATTAGATTTGCAGCTTTTAGAGCATAGCCGCCACCTTCAGAGTAAGAAGAAATAAATAGACTCTTACTTTCAGTATTAGCTAAGTTAATATTATAGCTTTCTTGTAAATAAGTATCTAGTGCTTTTAACATGTATATGCCGCTTAGAGCATTTGGCTCAGGAAGTAATACATATGGATGAACTACTGCAGAATCAATACCTTGACCAATATAGTCAGGGGCAATTACAATATAGCCATCACTAGCATAAATCGAAGCCAATTCAAACTGAGTATAGAACGTAGCCTGATCATCCAAAGATATTGTGCTTTCATGACTATTTCCATATCCGGATGGAATCCCGCCTTTAGATAATATAGTTGGATGATAATATAAAACCACACCTTTAATTTGACTTTCATCTAGAGGAGCACCTGTACTAGCTAAAGGTAATACTACTAACCCAGAAACAACTTCAGTTGAGGTTGAATTACCAGTGAACATATACGGCGCACCAGGGGTAGTATAAGTTATATAGTCGTATTTAGCAGCAGAAACATTTGCTAAACTTGCTTGATGGTTAACATATCCACCAGTGCCAAATTGTGTTTCCACTTTTACAGGAGCCTCTATACCAAATATTGCAGGAGTGTTATTAATATAAGATACATTTTGTTTTTTTAATGCAACTTGCTGATTAAGGGCTGGATCAAGAAAAGCATTTATTGCAACTGTTGAAAAAATAACATTTAGTGATGCCATAGATACTGGATTAGCACTTTGAAGAGTAGATGGAAGCAGTGAAAGATAACCTGCCAAAGCGGGGTTAGACTCAGCAGTTCCACCTGATACCAACTGCCCATAAGCTGTATTTGGATTACTTCTTGTAGATCCCACACCATTACAAGCTACTACTGCCGCACCCAATATTGTAAAACCGGCAGCATATCCCAAAAATTTCTTTAAATTCATCTAATAATTCCTCTATAACTGAGTTTATATATTCTTTTAGGAAAATAAAACTATTTCCATACTGAATTATATGCGATTAAATTTTAATAAGTAAGGGTTTAGATTCTGCAACGCACAAAAAGCACTTATGTAACAATGTGATTATAGCTATGCAATATATGGTAAAATTCTGGTGTATATTTAAAGGGATAGGTGCTGTGGGTACTCATATTATAGATGAACAAATGCTAATGCTAAACCGTGAGCTTGGTTTAATTGAGTTTAATCGTAGAGTACTTTCAAAAGCAATTGAAACTAATGTACCACTTCTAGAGCGTCTTATATATCTTTGTATAGTATGTAAAAACTGCGATGAACTATTTGAGGTAAGAGTTGCTAGATTACAAAAGCTAAACAAAGTAGACCCTGAAGGATTCCTTCAAGATGGGCTTACCGCCAAAGAGTCTTTAGCAGCAGTTAGAGAAGCTGTAGTTAGTTTGTATGATGACATTTATAACATCTACCATCAACACTTAATACCCGAACTTCGTAAAGAACAAATTTATATTCTAGATAGTAGTGAATGGAATACTGCCCAACAAAGCTGGGTTTATAATTATTTTATGCACACCCTAAAGCCCATTCTCACACCAATTGGTATTGACCCATCCCACCCCTTCCCGCGGGTACCCAATAAAAACCTGCATTTTGCAGTTGAATTAGAAGGCAAAGATCAGTTTGGGCGCAATTCCAAAATCGCCATTGTTGAAGCACCTCGGATTTTAAATAGAGTTATTAAGCTCCCTCAAGAATTAAGTAATGGCATTGACACTTTTATACTACTCCAAGACATTATCAAAATCCACGTCGATGAGTTTTTTTATGGGCTAACTGTTCGTGGTTGCTATCCATTTCGAGTAACTCGTGCTGCTGATTTGGAACTAACGGCAAACTCCAAAAACCTACGTCTAGCTCTTACCCGTGAAATCCATAATCGCAAATTCGCCGAATGTTCACGCCTTGAATTAGACATTACTAATGCGATCCCTAACGATAAATTTATTGATATCTTACTTAAACAATTTAATATCACACGCCAAGACTTATATCTAGCTAAAGGACCAGTTAATTTATCGCGCCTTCTAGAAATTCCTGAGCTAGTAGATCGCCCAGAGCTTAGATTCAAACCCTATATCCCTGGAGTACCTAAAGAACTATCCAAATACAGTGATATCTTCCAAGCAATGGATAATAGCGATATTCTAATCCATACGCCATATCAATCTTTTGATCCAGTTGTAGAACTTACTAGAAGAGCGGCGATCGACCCTGATGTTTTGGCAATCAAGATGACGGTATATCGTACAGGGGCTGACTCTGAACTAGTTCAAAATCTGATCAAAGCCGCGCGCGCAGGTAAGCAAGTTGTTGCATCTGTCGAGCTATTTGCCAGATTTGACGAAGAAGTAAATGCTGAACTCTCCAACCAACTAGAAGAAGCCGGAGCTCATGTAGTATACGGCGTTATGGGTTATAAAGTCCATGCTAAAATGTTATTATTAGTTAGAAAAGATGGTAGTAAGTTAAAATATTATGCCCATCTAGGTACGGGGAATTATCATCAATCTACTGCCAAAGTATATACCGATTTTAGTTTATTAACTACCAATAAAGATATATCACGGGATGTTGATAATATTTTTGCTCAGATAACTGGTATTGGACGTGCTGGGGTACTTAGTACATTATTTCAATCACCATTCACACTACATGACATGCTAATAAAAAAAGTCGAGAGTGAAATTAATATTGCTTTAAATGGTGGTAAAGCTGAAATAATGGCCAAGATGAACTCTTTATTAGAACCACAAATTATCCATGCTCTATATCGTGCATCTGATGCTGGGGTTAAAATAAAACTTATCATCCGTGGTGCCTGTGCTCTTCGTCCCAGTGTACCTGGACTATCAGATAATATAGAAGTGCGTTCTATTGTTGGTAGATTTTTAGAACATCATCGGGTATTTTATTTCTTCAATGAAGGGAAAAAAGACGTATTTATTTCATCAGCTGATTGGATGAAACGTAACTTCTTTCGTCGGGTCGAGACCTGTATTCCAATTTTAGATAATAAAGTTAAACAAAGGGTTATTAATGAAGGTTTTAGTGTATATCTAAAAGATAATACTGAATCATGGATAATGAATAGCAATGGTAGTTACCATAAGCGTACTACTCGTGGTAACAAATTCTCGGCACAACAAACATTGATGGATAGGCTAGGTGCAAATGATTAAAAAAATTGTTATATTTCTGGTGATTACCACTCTTAGTGGCTGTGGATTTCATTTACGAGGTTATAATAACACTGATTATAAGTTCCCTTTTGAGACTGTATATATCGAATGTAGTAATGTCATTATCTGTACTAACTTTAATAATATAATAAAAACTGATGATTTAGCACGTATCGTAAATACCCCTGAGAGTGCTGAAGTTACTATCAAATTATTCAATGAACAAACAAGTCGTGACGCCCAAGGGTTTAACTCAGTTGGTAGGATTGCTGCCTATACACTTAGCTACCAAGTACAAGCCCAAGTATGGCAACATCATGAGCAAATTGGTAATACATTAAATATATTCTCGCAATCAACTATGCAATATAATGATGCAACGATACGTTCTAACGAAATTGGTGAGGCTACGTTTTGGGATAATTTACATCAAAGCGCAACAAATCAATTAGTGCGGCGTCTAGTTTATTTTAAATATAGAAGTTATAGTGTAGATGAACCCACAGAATCTAAGTGATTATCTATCTAGTAAGTTGACGGCTAATCTTATAGTTATTAGCTCTCCTGAAGAATCATATGCCCTAGCGGATCATATCATTTCGCACTTAAGGCAAAAGGATGCACAAAATTATAAATTTATCGCAGATCGTAGCTTTAATTTTAAAGATATAAATGATATTCTAAATAGTGGTAGCTTATTTAATGACAAAACCTATATTGAGATTAATTATAAAACCAAGCCAACTATTCCCCACCAAAATGAGCTACTAAATATAGTTAACGAATTAAATGATAATACTTATATTTTAATTACCACTGATAAATTAGCAAAAACTGATTATCAATCTCCTTGGATGAAATTAGCTAGGGCATGGTATATTAATATCAATGATAGTTCAGCTACCGAAATAGTCAAACATATTTTAAATAGTAATGGTTTAACTATTGCTAATCAAGCACTAAATTTACTCTTAGAATTAAATCAGAAGAATAGTAATCAATTAATTCAGGAAATCACTAAATTATGTCTACTCTTTGAAAGTGGACATCAAATTAGCCTTGACGATATAAAAACACATGCACTTAACAACTCACTATATAATGTCTATCAACTAAATAATGCATACTTATCAGGTAATCTAAAACAAGCTATAGCAATCTTATTTAATATATATATCAAAACTGAAGATGCGATTTTAATTCAGTGGCTGATTAACGAAGATATCAAAAAACTCATCCGCCTAAAATCCAAACTTCAACAAAAATATAGTTTTAGTGAAGTTGCAGGCGAACTAAAAATCTGGGGAAGTAATAGTCATTTATACCAAAATGCAGTAGGGAGACTTAGCTACTCATTACTAGTTAATATTTTGGATGATATTGCTGGGTTAGATATGGCGGTAAAAGGGCTAGTCGATAGAGATATTCAATTACAGTTAGTCAATATTTTAACGAAACTCTGCAGTAAATAGCTAATCATACATAAACCATGCTTTTTGTATGATTAGCTATCATATATTCTTCATTCGTTGGAATAACTCCAACTACTACGGTACTATCTGAACGACTAACAATCACCTCATTTTGCTGATTCTTATTATCATCCAGTTTAATCCCCCAGAATTTCAGATACTCACAGATTTTTTGACGAATAAGTGGCATATGTTCGCCAATCCCAGCGGTAAATACTAGTGCATCACAACCACCAAGACTAATACTTAATTGACCAATTTCAGTAGCTACCTTATAGCAAAACAACTCAACTGCTTCAATTGCTTTTGGATCGGTACTTGCTATTAGCTCCCTCATATCACTACTAATTCCACCCGAAACTCCAACTAAACCTGATTCGTAATATAACATGTGTGATACTTTCTCTGGCGTATAGTTTTTCTCTTGTATTAAATACAAAACCACACCTGGATCAAGACTACCAGAACGACTACTCATCATTAGTCCATCTAGAGCAGTAAAACCCATAGAACTAGCGACACTCTTGCCATTTTCCATTGCACACATACTAGCACCACTACCTAGATGCCCTACAATTACTTTTTTCTGCCCAACATCTCCAAGATGCTTCGGAAGTACTGATGCGATATACTCATACGATAGGCCATGAAATCCATAACGAATAACTCCTTCATCGATCAACTCTCTTGGAAGAGCAAATAGTTTTGCTAAATGATGCCCCGTCATATGAAAGCTAGTATCAAAGCAAGCACATTGCACTAAATCAGGATAAATATCTGCAATTATTCTAATAGCTTCTAGATTATGACCTTGATGAAGTGGTGCTAATGGAACTAGTTCTGCGATTTTATTGATTACTTCTTTATTAATGATCATTGGTTCTTTAAAATACACCCCGCCATGAACTACTCGATGACCAACCTTAATTAATATTGCAATACCATTTATCCATTTAATTATCGCTTGAAATAATAAAATATAATCATTACTATTAATTACTTGATTATGAACCTCAATATTCTTAGTATCATATATTGATAATATTGACTTCTCATGAGTAATATCTATGTTACCATAATAAACCATTGCTAAATCATGATCATGAAATAAAGAAAATTTTATACTAGACGAACCCGCATTTATAGTTAAAATAGAGGGTTTCATTTTAAATGCTTTCTACGTGAATATACTAATGCTAGAAGACTTGAATATTTACGCGATTCTACATCACTTCCACGACTAGTTAGAATAATAGGTACGCTTGATCCAAGTATCACACCTGCTGCTTCCATTTTTGACATATAAGTCATTTGTTTATATAATAAATTCCCCGACTCAATATCTGGAACAATAATTATATCAGCATTACCCGCAACATTTGAAATTATACCTTTAACCTTGACCGCTTCTGGAGAAATTGCATTATCAAACCCTAATGGACCATCAAGAACTCCACCAGTAATCTGCCCTCGATCTGCCATTTTACATAATGCTGCTGCATCTAATGTCGATGGGATTTTCTCATTAATTGTTTCAACCGCAGATACTATTGCAACTTTTGGCACACCCATATCAAGAGTATTAAATAAATCAATCGCATTTTGAACGATATCAATTTTTTCATCTAACGTTGGAAATAGATTAAGTGCGGCATCAGTTAAAAACAATGGCTTAGAGTAGTTTTCTAATTCAATAGCAAATATATGACTCATTCGCCTATTAGTTCGTAAGCCAGTTTGTTTATTAACAGCTGCAGCCATTAGTTCATCTGAATGAATTTTTCCTTTCATAAGGGCTTCTACCTTACCAGCTCTGGCTAATGCTACAGCTACATCAGCCGACTCATGACTATGCATAGTATTGATAATTTGATAACCCGAAATACCTACATTTGCAGCTTTTGCAGCATCAATAATCTTTTGCGCAGGCCCAACTAGTATTGGAGTAATAAGTCCATCTTTGGCAGATGCAACTGCACCAGCTATTGATAGCTCATCAACTGGATGCACAATAGCAGTTATTAGCGGTTTCATACCATCTTTTAATGAGTATAATTTTTTAGATAATATATTATGTTTTGGGGCACCAATAGTTATATCTGGCATAACTATTCTTTCACGTTTGATTTTAACACTTGGTGCAATTACATTAGCAATACCACTAATTGCAATTTTATTATCTTGTGTTATACATTTACACTCAAATTCTATTATATTTTTGTCTTCATGTTTATTAATCACAGTAACACTAACACCAACCACATCACCTAGTCTAATTGGATGAGAGAACTTAAGTGTTTGACCCAAATATATCGTACCTGGCCCAGGTAATGTTGTACCTAGTAATGTAGATATAAGAGCAGCCCCCCACATACCGTGGGCAATAATTCCATGAAACATATCATCTTTAGCAAACTCAATATCCACATGCGCTGGATTTACATCCCCTGACATAATTGCGAATAATTCAATATCTTTGATTGTGAGTGTATGCTCTAATGATGCGCTATCACCAATATTTATTTCCGAAAAAACTTTATTTTCTATATAGTTCATTTGAGTTAACCTCTAATGTTTATAATAATTGATCAATTGGAATTAACCCTTTTTATTTGCTAAACTTTTAATGTTCATTTAAAATCCTAGACTACAAAATATAGTACTTTTATGCTAAAGCATTTTAACATAAAACACTGATATAACATCAACATTTATAACATTTCATAAAAAAATATGATTTATATAAGTAATTAAATATAATCTTATGATATTATACATACTTAATTTTTTACTATTTAAAAACCTCAACATTTATGAAAGATATTAGATAATATGGGTAAAAACAAACTCTCTACTTGGCAACTTGCTCTAATTTCAACAGGCGGTATGTTTGGTGCTGGATGGCTATTTTCGCCATATTACGGTTTTCAAACAGCAGGTGTTGGAGTATTGATTTCTTGGGTTATTACTGCTTGTCTTACCATAATTATTGGTTTAGCTTTTATTGAAATTGCAAGCTTATTACCTGTTTTAGGTGGAGTAAGTAGATTTGTAGGAGTTACTCATAATCGAAACCTAGCATTTATCTTTTTAAGTTTCACATGGCTTAGCTATGTAGTATACCTGCCACTTGAGGCACAATCAGCTATACAATATATCGGATTTTGGTGGAGCGACTTAGTGCATCAAACACCGCATGGGGTTGAGCTATCAAAATTAGGATTTGGTTTTGCCATTGCTATTATACTTGGATTAACTTGGTTTAACACATTTTTTATAACTAATGTTGCAAAATTAAACTCATGGGTTAGTGTAGGTAAATTAATGATACCTGTTTGTGTTGTTGTTGTAATGATTTTATATTTTGGTAAATGGCAAAATGTTGTAGATAATTTACATGCAACCCCAATATCTTTCGAACATATTTTATTAGCTATTACTACTAGTGGATTAGCTTTTGCATTTACTGGATTTCAAAACGCCATAATTTTAGCTAATTATGCTAAAAATTATAAAAAAGCCGTTCCGTATTCAATATTTTCAGCTGTAGTTTTTGGTGGACTAATTTATTTTTGTCTGTCGTTAGCTTTTATCGCATGTTTACCAGCTGGGCATCCCTTAGCAGCAAATGCCGTAGCACCATTACTTGGTCTTGTTGTGTTGTTTAATGCTCATATCCTATTTACAATACTATTTTTAGATGCTGTTAGTGCTCCACTTGGAACTGCAAATGTATATACTGCAGTTACAGGTAGAGTTTTATATAGCTTAGGTACAGACTTTTTCCCGAAGAGTTTTTTAACTAAGCTAAATAAATTTAAAACTCCATCTGGAGCTTTATGGCTAAACGGATTTATTGGCATTTGTTTCTTAATGCCTTTTCCAACATGGAAAGAGCTAGTTGACTTTTTATCTTCTATTGTAGTTTTCTCATACTTAGCAGCTCCAATTGCTTTAATAATCTTACGTAGAGCAATACCAGACTCAACAGATCGGATGTTTAAAGTAAAATATCATAAAGTAGTAGGTTATCTTGGTTTTGCTTGTTGTAGTTTATTGATCTACTGGTCTGGAGAAAACAATTTATTTTATCTAACAATATTTTTAATTTTAACAACTATTGCTTATGGCATCTTTGTTAAAGGCAGCAACCCGATAAAAGCATTATCGCAAAGCTGGTATTTGGTTATCTATGTACTACTAATGGGTGTAGTATCTCACTTACGTGAAACTAGTACTATCGGTTTTCCAGAAGATAATCTAATTATTATAGTTTTAGGGCTAATTACTTGTAAGATAATGATAAGTAGCAGCTTAAAACAAGATGAAATTATAAAAAATATGTCTCATCTAAAAAAAGAAGTAACTAGTATTATGAACGAATAAATAGTTATTTTGTATGCTGTCACTATTAATTGCGATTTAAGAAGTATGATGCTGGAATAAAATTTGTTAACGCTGCAACAAGTTGTTGCAGTTCTCCAACAGCCTGTTGGAGATTTAATTCATCATACATTTATTCTTTTTGAGCTAGCAAATTGACTATCAATCTTATAATTAAATCTTTTTGATTAGGATTAGACTCTGCTATTAATAATGTTAATGCAGTTAGTCCTACTTGGTCTATATTAAATGGTAGCTTATTACTTTGTACATAAAATAAAAACAAAAAGCTACCAATCCGTTTATTACCATCAGAAAACGGATGATCTTTTATTACCATATATAATAAATTAGCTGCTTTCTCTTCAACACTTTTATATAGCTCTTCACCAAACATTGTTTGTTCCAAATTACCTAAAATTGATTGCAATTGTTCACATCTCTCATTTCCAAATAGTTCTGTTGCTTCACTAATTGAGAACAGTTTAGCTTTTAATTTTGAAATTGCAACAATTACATCTCCATACTCCAATGGTTTGCTATGTTTGTGAACTGAGTCTGGAAAGAATAATTTATCCTCATCATATTGTAATAAAGTACTCCAGGTTTGAGCATAATTATTAATAATACTAATCACCGAAAACCCAGCATCTATTACCAAATCATTATTAATCAAAGTTTTAGAGAGCAAATCCAATGCCATTTGATATTCTTTAGTTTTGATATTGATTATATTTTGGTTTACAGAATATCCTTGAAGTAAATATTCTTTTAATACCTTATTCGCCCATTGCCTAAACTCAACTCCTCGCTTAGATTTAACACGATATCCAACTGAAATTATTACATCAAGATTATAAAAAGTAACTAGCTTATCCGAGTTTGCAATATGCATTTTTTGCATATTGCTTTTTTTATCCAACTCTTCTTTAAATACATTAGTAATATGCCTTGAAATAACCGACTGATCTCTCTCAAATAATATTTCAATATGCTGCTGAGTTAACCAAACAGATTCTTTTTCAATAGCTACATCAACTGATACATCACCATTACTTGAGCTAAATAATACTAATTTTTGTTCCATGATTTTTCTCTTAATAAATTTACTTAGTGTATTTTACCAAATAAATTAATAAAAATTTTGCGTAAATTTCGCAAAAAATATATTATGAAGGTTTTTCAATTCCCCACAATCCATTGTGAAGCCTTTGATAGTGATATCTCCGAAAGTTTAAATAAACTATGGGGTCCATAATTTTTAGGTGAAACAATTACTTCTATTAACGCCATTTGTTTGAATACTTCCACTACCGCTTCAATATAAAGCATATATTTAATCTTAAATTCTCTATAAACAATTCATAAGCCACCACTATTAGGTAAGATCTTAGTTTCACCTTTGGGGCTTAATTTAGTTGGTTTTATTAGTATGTCAGTTAGCATAAGTATCTCGAGTTACTTTCAAAATTTTTAATATACTAGTTATATACACATTTTTGTTGGATTATAGTGAATTTCTTTAGATGTGGTTAGACAATGATTATTGCCTAACACTTGATTTTATTAGGTTTATTGGACGCTATTAAATCTTATTAGATAAAAAGATGGTGGAGGTGGCGGGAATTGAACCCGCGTCCGAAAGTCCTCTACAACGAGTACTACATACTTAGTATAGTCTTTTGTGTTTCACCTAAACTACGCCGGCTATACAGGCTTAATCTCTGGCTAACTACTATTTATCTTGGTACTAACAAGTAGTCAATTAATACCACAGTCTATCTGTCTGACGCTGTTACTCAATCAATAGACGAACTAAGGCAGCGTTAGCGGAACTAAGCCGCTAGTAACATAGCATCGTCGTTAGACGCTACTAAGTTAGCAAATTTATTGTTTGCATTTATAGTTTTACAATGTTTTACGTGTAACTGAGATCACGGTATGCGCTCTGGTGCTTTGTTACCCCCGTCGAAGCCATGTCACCCCCGGTTGGATAAAATACTAAATCACTTTTGTGAAATAATAATAAGTATTATAACATAATGTATATGGTCAAATGCAACTTTGAATAGACATTTTCCATTTCAAGGAAGTACCAATAAATAAAATCACCCTCTGTACATGCTGCCATGCAGCAAATCATATAATAACAAAATAACCTTGATATGATAAAATACTAACAATGTTTAATTTTCTTAAAAGGCAACCATATTATGACAGCATATGAAGAAATAGTAAATCCTCATGAGATAAAAAATGGTTTCTGGCATATGCCAAAAACTTTTTATACTATTTTCTTTATTGAGTTTTGGGAACGCTTTGCTTATTATGGTCTACAAGCTGTTGCGGTGCTATTTTTTATCCAAAAATTTGGACTTAAAGAACATGAAGCAACCAATCTTTTCAGTTCATTTTCAGCACTATTATATGCTCTTCTAATTATCGGTGGTTACCTTGGTGATAAAGTACTAGGGTTTAGACGCACCTATTTCTTAGGTATTATATTTTTAATGATAGGCTACGGTAGCTTTGCATTTGTTCAAAACGTTCAATTACTCTATTGGAGTATGGGAATGGTGCTAGTCGGAAATATTTTCTTCAAAACTAATGCTGGAAATTTTGTACAAAGATGTTTTGCACCTAACGACCCAAGATTAGACTCAGCTTTTACATATTTTTATATGTCTATAAACTTAGGTAGCTTCTTTAGTATGATTATAGTACCATTTGTAGCCGCTAAAACTTCTTACGGATTTGCTATTGGTTTATGTGGAGTTGGTATGTTTATTGCGCTAATCTCCTATTTTATCTTAAGAAAAAATCTTGTAAAAAGTGACAATGAAACTGGTCAAAAAGCTGGAAATAAATTTTTTATTATGCTAATAATTGCGGCAATTGCGGTAGTTGCCGCATATGCTCTAGGTTTACTACTAAAAGATCCAGCACTATCAAAAACTATTTTATTTACCGTTGTTGGTATTGTGTTTTTGATTTATTTTGTAGTCAGATCGAAGGTAAATGCAATTGAACAAAAAGGCATGACTATTGCATTTTTGTTACTAGCTCAATCTATTTTCTTTTGGCTAATGTATATGCAAATGTCAACATCACTGACACTTTTTACTGTTCATAATGTAAGAACTGATTTATTTGGTATTAATATTCCACCAGAAGTAACTCAAAGTTTTAATCCATTTTATATCTTTTTGTTATCACCAATACTAGCTAATATGTATACTAAATCCGAACAAAGTGGCACACCAATAAGTATACCTAGCAAATTCGCCTTTGGTTTATTAGTATGCGGGTTTGCTTACTTACTTCTTGCTGGAAGCTGTTATTTGTCTGATAGCAATGGAACCATCTCTATGATTTGGTTATTTCTGGGTTATGGCTTATATTCTCTTGGTGAATTACTAGTTTCAGCCATTGGTTTATCTATGGTATCCAAACTAATCCCGGTACGCCTTAGTGGATTTGCTCAAGCAATTTGGTTTGTGACCACTGCTTTTGGTCAAAGATTAGGCGGTATGGCTGCTGGATATGGTACTATTGATGATACAAAAGCAGTCTCAAACTTTGAAATCTTACACGGTTATCAAATGTTATTTGCGGCAATTGGTATTACAGCAACAGTATTTGCGGTAATATTTATTATTTTTGTTAAAAAGTTATCAAAAAATATGCAAGATGTAATTGGTGAAATATCTAAATAATTATCAATCAGCCTCGTTAGTAATAATAAGGCTGATATCACCAACTATATCAAGTGTTTTAGTCTTATTTGGGACAATAAAACTGTCCCCTTTTTTTACTTTATAATCATTAATCACAGCGTCTCCATCAATTGCACATACCAATAAATATTTAGCATTATTTATAAAACATAAATGCCCTTGAACAAATAGTTTTTGCACTTTAAAGTATTTATTACTCGTTAGAAGTGTTAAAGTAGATGATTTACCAAGACTAACTACCTGTACATCATTAGTACTAGCTTTATGAGGTGCTTTGATAACTGAAAACGATTTATCAAGGTGTAATTCCCGAGGATTGCCTTTATCATCAGTTCTACCATAGTCATATAAACGATAGGTGGTATCTGATGACTGTTGCACTTCAAGAATTAGAGCTCCAGCACCTACAGCATGTACCGTACCAGTTGGTACATCAAAAAAATCTCCAGTATGTACTTTTACACTAGTTAAGAGTTTGCCCCATTGATTAGTAAGTGCCAAATTTTTAAATTCTTCAATATTTTTAGCGATATGCCCATAAACTATTTTAGCATCGTTAGTAGCATTTAGAATATACCAACACTCTGCCTTACCTAAGTCATTCTCATATTTTTTGGCATAAGCATCATCAGGATGTACTTGTACACTCAAATCGGCTTTGGCATCTAGTATCTTTACCATCAAAGGAAAATCTCGATAATTAACGCCGGAGCTTTGCCCAAATAAATCTCCATGGTTTAACCATAAATCTTTAAGTGACATTCCACTAAATTTACCATTTTTGATAGCAGTTGCACCATTTTTATGAGCGCTAATAGCCCAACATTCACCAGTAGTATCACTTGGAATATCAAAACCAAAGTCGGTCCTAAGCCGACTACCACCCCAGATACGCTCTTTAAAAATTGGTTCTAAAAATAATAATTCCATAGTTACTTTTCAGTCTTTCAATTATTTATTAGGATTACATTAATTTTGTATGGCTCAAATGGGCCTCTAAAATTTCTTACCAAGATATCCTCCACAGTTGGATTATCTCTATCATCAAAAGAGGTGATAATAGTATAATGAAGCCCCAATTTACTTATTTGGTTTTCTATCTTGTCAAAATCATCATTTGCAATAATAACATAGCATGGAATATCTTTGTCTATAGTATCAAGATTAAAAGCTCCAATATCTTTTATATTGTTATCAAATAAGCTAATGCTAGATAAATCTCTTGGAATATTGCTAAATACTGGATGTTGTGGAAGCTTCGCTAATTCCGTACCAATTACATAGCCTATATTATGCTTCTTGTAGAAATTAAAATAAGTAGTAACGTTAAAAACCATATACAGGTTTATTGCTATACTTAAAAAAGCTAAAGTACGTAAGTTTGGGTTGCTAAATTTATTATATAAAAATCCTAAAGCTATTAAACCAATAATACTAGCTACTAAAACAACCTGCTGTAGAATTAGAAAATTAGTTAATATAAGTAAAACTGTAAAAACACCCCCTATTGTTACCATTGCATGATTAAATTTGTTTAGCCTATTCTCCCATTGAGTGTATAAAAAACTCGCACTAAATATTGCCATAAATGGCATTGTAATAGCTGCATAGTAAAAGTTATAAAAGCGCGAAAGTCCAAATATAATTAGCATAGCAATAAATGGGATAATTACTAATAAATCAATAAAATTTTGTTGGTTTATTTTATTAAAATTCTTTATATAATTAATAACTGCGTATATGAATATAAAAGTAAATGGTAGTGCTGACAATAATAAATCTACCAGCATCAATGTCACATGCTCACTATAATAGCTAAATAAGCCTCGACTTGCCCCGTTAGCTAGAAGAGCACCATTAAATCTACCAAATTGACTATCCCAAAAGAAAAATCTCAATCCTTTATTACCAAATTGTAACCAAAAAGCAATAATATCTGGGCTACTAAAAACCAGTATTAGTACTATGGCCATTAATAATTTAGTAAACGTATAACTTCTAATACTTTTGAAATTAGCAAGTGCAGAATTAGTTGCATTTGAATCAATAAAGAAACTGGAAAAATAAATAAACCCTAAGGGACTAAATATAATAAATAAAACAAAAAAGCCTTTTGTCATGACAGCTAAGGCAGAAAATAGCGCCCCGATGATAAAATATTTGTATTTATTGCTAATTACAAACTGTAACCAGGAGTATACTGAAGCACAAATAAATGTTAGAAGATATGGCTCAAGTTTGGGAGCAACTAGACTAGTATTTATCTCCAAGAAATTAAAATAGATCAATACGGATAGTAGAGCTACATTTTTATTATAAAGTAATTTTGCGATTAAATAAGTATAATACCCACTAGTTAATAGAATAATAGTCGCACATAATTTGTATATCAATACATTTGCATTAAATAACTTAAAGAACAAAGCATTCACCCAAAATACAAGATGAGGCTTATCAAGCCATTCGCGTCCAAAAGCATTTAGCGTATACCACTTAGATTTACTCATATCAAAAGCTACTTGTGAGTATAGTGCACCATCAGAATTTAACACAGTATTAAATAGAAAAGATATTTTAAGTAATATAGAAATAACTATTAGGATTTTTAGAATGCGATACTCTTGTGCTTCAAATTCTTTTGGAGATAGAAAGTTTTGCATAAATTTTACTTTAATAATTTATTTAGCCCTAATTATACCAAAGTATGGAAGCTTAATGTTGAGTAGGATATAAAAAAGCCACTCATCGAGTGGCTTTTTTTAAGATTTATTCGTTCTTACCAACTACGTTGATTACCACGACTATATCCGCTATCGCTTTTTGGTTTGTCTTCTTTAACTTTTACAACTAAACTACGATTTTTGTAGCTAGTAGAGTTTAAAGCAGTGATACAATTTTGTGCATCAGCTTGTGATTCCATATCTACAAATCCAAAGCCTTTGCTTTGAGAGGTGAATTTGTCAGTAATAACTTTAGCAGATGTAACAGTTCCATGAGCTGCGAAAAGCTCTTGTAATTCAGTACTTGTGATTGAATAATCTAGACCAGCTACGAATAATGATTTTTGCATAATATAATGCCCTTTAAATAACAATTAATAAAAAAAATAAAAATAAGATTTTTATGGCAAAATACTAAGATAAATATGAAAATAAATAACTAAGATAAGATGATACATGAAAAAAATAATTTTTAAACAGGAAACCATTCTATCATACACTCAACAAAAATAGCAAATCTAAATCACTTTTTGTAAGAGCCAAGTACATACTGGAAAATCATTTTATATTTATTAAGCTACTATTTTAACATTTTTGGTAAGCTCCAAGTGATATTCAAATGGCGTAAGTTTATTGTTAAATCGTTGATGTACTCGCTTCATGTTATACCAATGTAGA
>CANFGS010000031.1 GCA_947446595.1 Neisseriaceae bacterium
GCCAGATTGGTTACTAATGCTTGGGTAGATAAATATAATTATGAAAGACCTCATGATAGTTTAGGTGGACTTACACCTATGAAATATAAAGAAAAATATGGGGCTAATTTGTCTATTTTACAATGTGCATAAAATGGGGGCTTGACAGTTTCTAGACTTCCTGTGCTTTGATTATCTGGCAAAATAAAAACACCAACTTGAATTGAATTTATCTGTTCAAGAGTTCCTAGCGCATAATTAGACGATAGCCCAATCCCAGCAGTATTTAGTATGTTAAAAACATCTTTTTTACGTGCTGAGAAATCGTCATCGGCATCAACAATTATTAATAAATGAGTAATTCTAGCTAGAAAATTTTTAGTGCCCTTCTTTATATCACCAAGCTTGTCCTTCAGATTAGTATATCCACTCATAGGTACTATATTTAGTGAGATCTTATTTGGTACTAGATCTTCAATTAATTTTTTATCTACTTCACCTTCAACAATAACCACAATACCATCATACGTGGTTTTTGAATGAGTATTTTCACTCATTATCTTATCTCCACGTTATTATTTATTGAATACTTAAACTGTTTGGAATCATAGGTAGCACAAAGTAACTGACCATTTGCTCGTTCTATATTTACGAAAGAAAATAAATCTTGCTCTTCAGGTGTCAGATTTACAACATAACCTGCAAATTCTAGTGAATGCGTTGTTGCAATAACTTGGCAATTATTCTCTTTTGCTAATTTAAATATTAATTCCCACATTTTTTTAATAATACTGTAGTGAATACCATTTTCTATTTCATCAATCAAAAGTATCCCATCTCTTGCAGTTATAATCCCAATGATTATATTAAATAACCTCTTCGAACCATGCCCCAAAGACGATAGTGGAAGCGGTCTACTTTCTCCATCAAGAATTAATTCTATTCTCTGCAACTGACTATTTAAAGGATCAACCCCTAATTCTACATTATTGATTTTAGGATTTAATAATCTTAACCCTGGAATCAAATATTTATTTAGAAGATCGCGATAATTAGTTCTAATATTATTATACTCTAAAATAACCCACTGTTCTCTAGGGCTAAATAAAGAATCATCTATTTTAAATAATTCGCCAAATTCATTAATTAAAATAGTTCTTGTTAATATCTTTGGCAACACATCAACATTTTTAAATTGGGGAGCATACATAGCATTTTGGGTAATATTTTTAGATGCAGCTGCTGTAAAATACTCTTTTCCATTTTGTTTATATTGAATGTTCAAACTATCAGTTTTCACTATAACTGAATTACCACCAATTGAGTTTGGCCGTATATTTGAATTTGGCTGTATAAATGATTGATCAGTATTGATAACTTTCAATACCACTTCGTCATTATCAGAAGAGATCAAAATGTCACTTGTATGATCATAATTACTAAATATGCCATTTATCGCAAAATCAAAAGGTATGTTATATACTATATTAAATGGCAAATTAGAAGCAAACCTATTACCTAATATCGGTACTAATAATGAGCTATACTTGTAATTAAATAATAAAAATATTGCTTCTAATATTGATGTTTTACCAATATTATTCTTACCAGAAATTAATGTCACTTGGTTAAGGTCTTTTATACTTAATAAATCTAAATCTTTAAATTTTTTAATATCTAATTTAGTTATCATGTTATTCCTATGTTAATAATTCACCTATTAAGGTTATTTTTATTTTATGAATCTTCCTATATTATACGTGATTTTTCTATAGCACAAAGTACTGTTTTTGAGTATATCAAACAAGTAGTCGATCAGGCGTATTATATACATAAGTTAGTGCAATAGCCAGAGCATCCGCAGCATCAGAACTTGGTTCTCCATTTAATTTTAGTAGATATTGCACCATTTTAGATACTTGGTGCTTGTCAGCATGTCCATAGCCAACAACAGATTTTTTTATTTGTAATGCAGTATATTCACCAACATCTATATTATGAAGTACACAAGCTGTGATTGCAGCACCACGTGCTTGACCCAAAAGGAGTGTTGACTGAGGGTTTACATTAACAAATACTTTTTCGATACAAGCAACATCCGGCTTTGTATCTGTGATAATTTCGGTTAAACCTGTTAGAATTGTTTTTAGGCGATTAGGTAATGTCATTTTAGCATCCGTCGAAATAACCCCAGAGGTGATGTAACTAACCTTCCCTTTGAATGCTTCCACCACCCCAAAGCCTGTATATCTAAGCCCAGGATCAATTCCTAATACTTTCATATGAGCATCTCTCTAACTATCAAACTCAATCAATGCTTGAACATGCGCTAAGATTTCTATCAAAACATCTTCAGGACATTTCTCTACTACTTTGCTAACCCGAATCTTCACATCAATAGTTCTTATTTGATTAGTTAATACAACTCCGGCTGTTTTTGTATCAAACAATGGTACCGCAAATCCTCTATCACGTGCAAATTTACCGCCAGTAGTAATTGGCGCTATTAAGGCTAACCCAAGATCATTAAAATATTTAGGAGTTAGTATAACAGCAAATCTTTTTCCTTGCTGTTCGCTGCCTTTTGTTGGGTCTAAATCTAAATGAACTATATCGCCTCTTTCAACATGCTTTATCACCAAACCTTCTCCTCACCAACATCTTCAATACTCAACCATTGATTATCTTCTTCAGTTAAATCAAGCGAAGAACATTGCGCCACAAGATCCTTTAGTAAATATTTTTTTTTGAACTTTACTGTTGTCAGGGTAATATTAGTGTCATTATCCTTACCATCTATATTATCGCCTATATGTAAATTATATTTTTTTAACCAAGTGACTGGAAAAATAATACCAACACTGTTACCTATTGCTCTTAATTTTAAGCGCATAATCAAGCTCCTGAATACATGTTATAACATTATTATAACATAATCCATTATATTAGCTTTCTAAATTTACATTTATTTAAAATATTAAAATAACTTAAGGTAATATATAGAATTGCCATATAAAAGGTCTAAATGATGAAAAACAATACAATACTATCATTTAAAGCACCAAAAAATTGTAGCTAAGCTCCAACTATAAAGTAATAAATACGCAGTTTATAATGATTTATTATACAGCACAACCTCCAAAAGTAGTAAAATAGCTAATTAGTTTAATATACAGCGATAATATATGATTTTGGAGCAAAAAATGTCTGATAAATTTAAGCTTGACCCGCAATTAACCATTGATGCACTTGAATACCATAAATACCCTAAACCAGGCAAAACCGAAGTTGTACCAACCAAACCAGTTGCAACTCAAAGAGATCTATCACTAGCATACTCCCCTGGAGTGGCTGCTCCATGCCTTGAAATAGAAAAAGACCCAGTAACGGCTTATGACTATACCAATAAAGGTAATCTAGTTGCTGTAATTACTAACGGTACTGCCGTACTAGGACTTGGTAATATTGGTGCTATCGCTGGTAAGCCTGTTATGGAAGGTAAAGGGGTATTATTCAAAAAATTTGCTGGAATTGATGTTTTTGATATTGAAGTTAACGAAACTAATGTTGATAAGTTTGTGGAAGTAGTAGCTGCTCTTGAGCCAACTTTTGGCGGAATTAATCTTGAAGATATCAAAGCACCAGAATGCTTTCAAATCGAAGAAAAACTAAAAGCACGTCTAAAAATACCTGTATTTCATGATGACCAACATGGTACTGCAATTGTAGTTGCCGCTGGGGTTATTAATGGATTAAGGATTGTTAATAAAGAAATAAAAGATGTAAAAATTGTAGTATCCGGGGCTGGTGCCGCTGCAATTGCTTGTCTTAATTTATTGGTTGAACTAGGTGCAAACCATAAAAACATTTTTGTTTGTGATAGTAAGGGTGTGATTTATGAAGGCCGCGATGAAAAGCTCGACCCATCAAAACAAAAATATTGTCAAAAAACACAATATCGCACCTTACTTGACGCTATGGATGGTGCAGATATCTTCCTAGGGGTATCAGGACCAGGAACAGCCTCTCAGGAAATGATGATAAAAATGGCCAAAGACCCTCTGGTATTTGCGCTGGCTAATCCAACACCTGAAATTATGCCAGAACTTGTTAAAGAAGTGCGCCCTGATGCTATTATTGCTACAGGCAGAAGTGACTATCCAAACCAAATAAATAATGTACTTTGCTTTCCATTTTTATTTAGAGGCGCTCTTGATGTAGGTGCTACTTGTATTAACGAAGAGATGAAAGTAGCAGCAGTAAAAGCTATTGCCGAACTAACCCTACTTGAACCAGGGGATTTAGTTGCTAACGCTTACGGTGGTAACGAAATTGTTTTTGGGCGCGATTATATAATTCCCAAACCACTAGATCAAAGGCTAATACGCTTAATTGCTCCAGCAGTTGCCAAAGCAGCTATGGATTCAGGTGTCGCAACAAGACCAATACAAGATATGGATGCTTATCTTGCTAAACTAAACCAATACATATACAAATCAAATATGTTTATGCGCCCAGTATTTGCTGCAGCAACCAAAAATCCAAAACGAGTTGTTCTTTGTGAGGGCGAAGATGAAAGAGTACTTCATGCAACTCAAGAAATTGTAGATTTAAACTACGCTAAAGTAACGCTAATTGGTCGGTCGTGGGTAATTGAAAAACGAATTAAAAAACTTGGACTTCGAATTCGCCCAAATGTTGATTTTACGGTAGTTAATAATGAAAACGACCCACGTTTTCGTGATTTCTGGACGCACTATTATGAATTAAATAAGCGAAAAGGTCTAAGCCCAGAAGCTGCCAAGCGTGAAATAACTAGAAACACCACTTTAATTGGCGCCTTACTTCTAAACTTGGGTTTTGCTGATGCACTAATTTGTGGAACATTTGGTAAATTTTATGACCATTTAGACATCCTAAAAGATGTAATTGGTTATGATAATGAAGATAAAATCTGTGGAGCAATGAATGCTTTAATGTTACCTCATGGAAGTCTATTTATCACTGATACTTTTGTTAATCGTGACCCAAGCGCACATGAATTGGCTGCCATTACCGAAATGGCAGTAAAATCTGTAGCTCGTTTTGGAATTTGTCCACGAGTAGCATTATTATCTCATAGCTCATTTGGTTCTGATATGCACTCCAAATCTGCCCAGAAAATGCGCGAAGTATTAGCCCTAGTAAAACCACGCCTCAAAGGAGTAGAAATCGATGGTGAGATGCACGGAGATACTGCACTAGTTCCAGCAATAAGAGTACAAGTTATGCCAGACTCTGATTTAAAAGGTCCCGCTAATTTATTAATTATGCCAAATATTGAATCAGCAAGTATTTCGTATAATCTACTTCGGGTATCATCATCTGATGGAGTAACCGTCGGTCCTATTTTGATGGGGTTAAAAAAACCAGCTCACGTGATTAGCACAATATCATCCGTACGGAGAATTGTAAATATGGTAGCCCTCGCATCTGTAGAAGCACAATAAAACTATAATAAAAACTTAAGGAGTTTTAATGGTTGTTCAAAACAGTCCACAAATGTTGGAACTTTATAAATACATGGTAGCGTCAAGAGAGTCTGATCTTGTGGAGACTGAATTAGTAAATAGTGGTGAAGCTAACTTTCTAGCTTCAAGTAAAGGACATGAAGGAAGTGTAATACTAGCACCATTTCTAAAAGCTTCTGATTATATACATTGCCATTATCGTGACAAATCACTGATGCTTGCTCGCGGTATTAGTAGTACTATGTTTTTTTATAGTGCATTAGCAAAATCTAAGTCACATTCACGTGGGCGACAAATGGTATCTCATATGAGTGCACCTGAACTAAATATTATGAGTTTGGTAGGCCCTGTTGGTAATAATGCTCTACAATCTGCAGGTGTTGCTTTTGCTATTAAACACCAAAAAGATAAATCAATTGTAGTTTGTAGCTTTGGGGATGGAACATCACAACAAGGTGAAGTGATTGAAGCTATTGCTGAAGCAAAAAGAAGCCAGCTACCGATATTATTTTTTATACATAATAATAATCTGGCTATCTCAACTCGAACTACTGGAAAAACATTTTTCTCATTACCTGGTGGCAAAAAAGCAGATTCATTTTATGATACCCCCATAACTTATATCGACGGTACTCGTCCATTAGAACAATACTCCAAAATTGAGGAGATTATTGCTAACATTAGACAAAATCGCGATCCGCATATAATTGTATTTAATGTTGATAGACTGGATAATCACTCCAATGCCGATGATCAAAAATTATATCGTGATGATAATGAGATAAGTTTAAGCTTTAAATATGATCCTATTAGTTTAAGCTATGATTTTTTATTAGCACATGGGGTAAGTCAAGGTACTCTTGATGCTACCACAAAATCAGCTGTTCTTGAAGTAAGAGAAGCGGTAGACATAGCAAGAAATGGACAAAATCCTGAACCTACATTTGCAGCAGAAAAGCCATTACCTCCTGAATTGCAAAAGAATGCTCCAGAATATCGTGGTGATTTTGAAGCAACTAGCCGTATTACTATGCTAGGGGCCATGAAAAAAACTTTTGATCATTTATTAGAACAAAACAAAGACGTATTCTTATTTGGGCAAGATATTGAAGATGACAAGGGTGATGTTTTTGGTATCACTCGTGGTTTATCAACTAAATATAAGGGGCGCGTACAAAATAGTCCATTATCAGAGTCCACTATCGTTGGTATGAGCTGTGGTATGGCATTAGCAGGTAAAAGACCGGTTGCATTTGTTCAATTTGCTGATTTTATGCCTTTAGCTTATAACCAGATTTTCTCTGAACTAGCAACTATGTATTGGCGTACTGATGGTGGCTGGCAATGCCCTGTAATAATATTTGCGGCTTGTGGCGGATATCGCCCTGGGCTTGGGCCGTTTCATTCACAAACTAATGAAGCAACTTATGCACATATCCCAGGACTTGATGTATATATGCCATCAAATGCTGCTGATGCAGCTGGTATGTTAAACGCAGCTTTTAAGTCTGAACGCCCATGTGTATTCTTTTACCCTAAAAAATTACTTAATAATAGTAGCGTTAATGATACAACATCAATTGACATTGACAAACACATAGTCCCTGTTGGTAAGGCAAGAATAGTAAAACCAGGTACTGATATTACTTTAGTTGGCTGGGGTAATACTGTTAGTTTATGTAGCCAAGTTAGTGAAACTCTTGAAACTGTGGGAGTTGATGCTGAGATAATCGACTTACGAACTATCAAACCATATGATTTAGATACTATTTTATCATCAGTTGCCAAAACCGGAAACTTAATAGTTACTCACGAAGACAATATTACTTGTGGTGTTGGGGGCGATATAATTGCATCAGTTGCAGAGTTTAGCAAACGCCCAATAAAAATGCGCCGAGTAGCTAAAAGTGATACTTATACTCCGTGTAATTATGCCAATCAATTAAGCGTACTTCCTTCTTTTGAAAAAATCTTAACTGCCGCTGCAGGTCTACTCAATCTTGATTTAGAGTTTGAAGCAGAAGCTAGTAATGAAGCTGGAATGTATATGGTTGAAGTAATTGGTGCTAGCCCATCTGACGAAAGCGTTTTAATTAATACTCTTCATGTCAAAGTAGGTGATATTGTTAAGTCTGGTGAAATTTTGGTAGATATTGAAGCTTCAAAATCAGCTGGTGAAATTTTATCTCCTTGTAATGGGATAGTTGAAGAAATATTTGTATCAACCTCAGAACGCGCAACTGTTGGTGAGCCACTATTAAAAATAAAACTAAACGATGGCGCCAAACAATTAAGTCAACAAGTAAAGGCTCTAAAAGCAATTTTATCCAGAAAACCAACTCACAATGATAATACAGTTTCTGCAAGCGGAAGCGTATTTCCAGTTGGTATGGGAATACCTTGTTTTAAAACCGGATCACGACTTGTCTTAAATGATGAAATTCTTAAAAACTTCCCAGATAAAAATAGCGATGATATTGAACAAAGAACTGGAATAAAGCAACGTTTTTGGGTAGCTGATGGCGAAAACGTCATTGATATTGCAACTAATCTAGTAAATATTGCTTTAGCAAAAAACAATCTTAAACTAAGTGATATTGATACTATTATATGTTCAACTTCTTCACCCGAAGAATATCAATCACCATCTATAGCATGCTTAGTATTATCTAATTTGTATAAAACACATGGTGAACACTCAATTCCAGCATATGATATTAATGCAGCTTGTAGTGGTTATCTATATGGCTTACAAAATGCCAAAGACTATTTACAAACTCGCCCTGATAAGCGAGTTCTGTTAATTACTGCAGAGAATTTAAGTAGCCGCATGAATTCACATGATTTTGATACCGCATTTTTATTTGGAGATGCTGCAACAGCTACAATAGTCTATGGAAATGATTATATTAATCAAAGTATCGCAACTATTGATCAAATAAATTTATCAGCGATTGGCGAAAGCGGCGCGGTTTTAAATATACCACTTAAGAAATCTGATGGCATTAAATTACAGGGTAAGAAACTCTTCACTATTGCAGTTAAAACAATGGCACTATCAATGCATAAGTGTTGTGCTAGTAGTGGCATTGCACTAACAGACATTGATGTAGTGATTCCACATCAGGCAAACCAGAGGATTACATCAGCAGTAGAATCCCGTCTACATTTACCTAAAGACTTTATTTTTAGTAATATTGCAACATATGGCAATACCTCATCTTGCACCATTCCAATTGGTCTAGCTGAAGTGTTACCTAATGAAAAACCAGGAACCAAAGTTGGGCTTTGTGCTTTTGGTGGCGGGTTTACCGCCGGGGCAGCAATCCTTACAATACGCTAGAAATGTAAGCCAAAGTTTTAGTTTATGACTTCTTATTACAAATAATCGCCCATTAATTAGTAAGTTTTCTTCAATTATGGGTGATTTTTTTACATATTGAATTAAGTGCGTAATAATTCTTTTTAAATCTTCTATTTCATTTGATTGAAATGAATTACCCCATTCATTATTAAATACTTTAAGCATAATTATTTCTTGTTGCTTAATTGATGAAATTTGTATATCTACACTTAAATAAACAGTGTTATTTTTATAATAAATATAGTTATTTTTGATGATTTATGTTCTTTAAATTCATTTTCTTCTAAAAACTGTATAAAAGAAGATTTTATTTTCGATAATTCAGTTATATTTTTCTTTGTAAGCTGCATAAATAAAATAACACTTTTCGTAATAAATACTTAAAAAACTAGTTGTCAGTGATAAAAGGTAATACCACCATTATTATCAGACGTTCTCACATCTAATATTTGGATTGTTCTTAACTGTATAACCCTAATCACTACTATCATCATGCTAAAAATAATTTATGCGTGCATCAGCTAGTTTTTCCCATTTACTTTGATCTGAGTTATTTATTTTTAGTATCCATTACCCCATAATAGCATGGCATACTATTATGACTCTTGGTATACATGCATTATTATACTCTTACTATTTAACTTTGATCAAGACAAATTTTTATACGAAATGTTTTTGGTATAGTTAAGTGTCAAGGTAAACGCTATAAATACAGCAATCCTAACCGATGTTCAATTAAAGATCGAGTTGATATATCAAAAAGACCAGACTTATAGCATAATTTTAAAAGATGCACTTTATAGAGCGCCTATTTTATAACTGATGAATTGGTATTATTTTATTCGTAGTTGCAAAACTCTTCGTGCTACAGCTACCACCTGAACATCCACTACATACAGTTACACATTTATCAGTTCTCATTCTAAAAAACAAACGAATTAGAAATCCAACTGAAACTACTCCAACTACTGAAACTGATACAATATCAACTAAAGCAAAATGCATTTTTTATCTCCAAAATTATTATTTCATAAGTATTGAAATAACGTTATAAACTATAAATGCCATCACATAGGCTAAAACTATTTGATAACTAAATAATACTACTGGCCATTTAATTGAATTAGTCTCACGCTTCACAGCGGCAAGGGTTGATGCACATTGTGGTGCAAATATATACCATACCAGTAATGACACCCCCATCGCTAAAGTCCATGAGTTACTAATTAATGCTCCTAAACCATTTTGCATAGCATCTTCCGTACCACTTAGGGCATAAATCGTACCAAGAGCAGATACTACAACTTCTCGAGCTGCCATACCTGGGATTAAAGCAGCAACTACTTGCCATGGAAAGCCAAGCGGTGCAAATATCGGATGTAAATAATGCCCCAAAATCCCAACAAAACTATAATCTATTGCTGGTAATGTTGCATTTATTGGAGCAACTGGAAAAGTGGATAAAAACCATAAAATCACACTAATGGATACTATTATAGTTCCTGCGCGTTTCAAAAACATTTTAGCAGGTTTGATAAGCTCTATAACGACATTTTTTAGCACTGGAATTTTATAACTAGGTAATTCCATAATAGATGGCTGACGTTCGCCTTTAAAGAAAAACACTTTCATTATAAATGCCACCAATAATGCAAAAACAATCCCGGCAAAAAACAATGAGAACATTACAAGCCCTTGTAAACTTAAAAACCCAAATACAGTTTTTGATGGAATCAAGGCACTAATTAATAAAGTATAAATAGGTAGTCTTGCCGAACAAGTCATAAGAGGACTAATTAGTATTGTTACTAAACGATCATTTTTATTTTCTATAGTACGTGTTGCCATAACACCCGGGATTGCACAAGCAAAGCTTGATAATAGCGGAATAAAAGCTTTTCCATGCAGTCCAGCACTTCCCATTATCTTGTCCATTAAAAATGCCGCACGAGCCATATAGCCCGTATCTTCAAGTAAGACAACAAATAGTGAGATAGTCAGAATCTGCGGTAGAAAGACTATAACAGTCCCAACCCCTGCAATAATTCCATTACCTACAAGGCTTCCAAACAGACTACCATGGAATAACCCAACCACATAAGCTTGTAAGCTATCTACACAATCTTGCATAAAATTCTTTGGAATATCTGCAAAAGTAAATACTGATTGAAATACCAGAAATAAAAGCACTAATAAAATTAACATTCCAAAAACTGGATGTAATAGAATATTATCAATTCTATCAGTCCATACTGATGGTGAGCCTTCACTTATCTTTACTTTTTCTAAGATTTGGGCCACCTCTATATGGTATTGTCTAGTGCCTTTAGCATCTGAGGCTGACCAAGTATTTGGTTTCTGAACTAAGTTAGGAATAGTTTTATCAATAGCAACTAACAATTCGTTTATACCTTGATTTTTAATTGCTATAGTTTCAATAATTTCACAATCAAGTATTTTTTTTAATTCTTCAAGTTTATAATGATAGCCTCGCATTTTTGCTATATCCATCATATTTAGTGCAACAATTATTGGCTTCCCACTTTGCTTTAATTCCAGTATTAGCCTTAGGCCGTTAGATAAATTTGTTGCATCCATTATACATAAAATAAAATCAATTTTCGACTCATCTTTAATTTCGTCCATTACAACTTCTCGAGTAATTTTCTCATCTGGACTTCGAGAGCGAAGGCTATATGTCCCTGGTAAATCAATTAAAGTACACTTAGTATTATTCGGTGTTACAAAATAACCATGTTTTTTTTCAACTGTTACTCCAGCATAATTAGCAACTCGCTGTTTACTACCAGTTAGAGCATTAAATAATGCTGTTTTACCACAGTTAGGATTCCCAACCAATGCTATATGTACAATTTTAGTCATTTTTTATCTTCTCAAGTAAAACTGCTGATGCTTCATTTTTTCTTAAAGCAATAATACTATTACTATTATCAATTCTAATTGCTATCGGCTCTTTTCCGAAAGCCCCTAAATGTAAAACTTCAACTCTAGCCCCCTCAATAAGGCCCATTTCTAGAAGTCGTGCTTCAACCTCACCACCGCTTAAACATGATTTATCATACATATTTAATTCATTAATTTCTCTAATAATTCCCTTATCATAACGATTACAGTTCGCTAAATTTATTAAATCCATTTTATACTCTTTAAACAACAGATAGCTATTATAAATGATAATGATTCTCATTTGCAAATTTTTACAAAATTTTTAAACGATTTATACTAAGATTTATTAAATTTGAACATTCATCTTCAAGTTTATGCAATAAAACCCTTGATTTATCAAGGGTTTTATTGTTATTCATATTTTTAATTGTTAACGATATACATAGTAGCCATTATCGCCACCACCACCACCAATTCCAATACCACCACCGTTAAACCATCCATCAGGTGCTTCAATATGTGAATAAAATAAAGCAGCAACCAGTGACCAACCACCCCGTGAATTTGAAACCAATTCACTAGGGTTTTTTGTTGCTCCAAAAGTACCCCCAAATACACTACCACTAGTTCCACCATACCCTTCACCTATAAATGCAATTCTAGGATCTGAAAAAATCTCACAAGTAACACTTGCTACACCAACATTTACACCACCACTACAAACTGCAGACCATGAGTTATTTTTCAACTGAGCTGAAATAGGTGAAAACTTAGTAGAACCAATTGATTTTGTATTATTAGAATTAGTTTCTGATAGCAATAATGAATGAGTGTTGATATTTTGAACATTGTTATCAAATGTTTTATTGGAGTCAGAATCTATTTCTAAATTAATAATTTGGTCATCTTTCGTTTTTGTAAAAGATGCATTTAGAACATCAGCATTTTTTGTAACAACTTGAATTAATCCAGGAACATTATTTAGATTATCTACATTCACTGTAATAGTATTATTACCTGAATGAATATCAGGAAGATTAATCCACTCATTAGTTGCATCAAGCTTTAATCGAGCCGAAGTTAAATCATAATCTTGATTATTGTTAATATTAATTATTATCGTGCTTTTCTCCACATAATTACTATCAACGCTAGCACTCGCCGCAAAAATTGGTAATACAACAACTGCTAAACACTTAATTTTTTTCATAATAAACCTTTCAAAAAGTTAATAATTAAACAAAGTTATGAAAAATTATATCTTCAGTATAATAAATAATTTTTTACTATACAATTTAGTATAATTTCCCAGACTGCAATTTTAGCCAAATATTTATATACTAATACTATTTATATTTAGACTACGATAACATACTTTGTGAAAACTTTACATATCAGTAAGATATATAATTAACACAATCAGAGTTACTATGAATATAATTGCGAATGATTATCGGTTTAAATCAAAATATAAGTTTAAAATTTGGTAATGCTGACGAAATATGCCAAGTTTCGAATATACTTAAATAAAATATTTTTTGGATTATCACTATATATCTTCGATTCATCTTTACTTTTATACATTACAAGACAAATATAAAAACGACAATGATTCTTGCAAATTTTTACAAGATTTTTAGAGGCAGTTTATGCTAAAATCATGAGATTAAACAGTTTTTACACGAGAGAAACATGCAGGAAAATTACGATTTTAATAGCAATGAAAAAAAACAACAGCAAAAATGGCTAACCAACAAAACTTTTGAGTCATATGAAAATTCTCCTAAGCCTAAATACTATTGTTTATCCATGTTTGCTTACCCATCAGGCAAATTGCATATGGGGCATGTTCGTAATTACACTATTGGTGATGTTTTATCTCGCTTTTATCGTATGCAGGGATACAACGTCCTGCAACCAATGGGTTGGGACTCTTTTGGACTACCCGCTGAAAACGCAGCATTACAAAATAACAAACCTCCAGCAGCTTGGACTTATCAAAATATAGAGTATATGCGTAGTCAACTGCAAAGTCTTGGTCTAGCTATTGACTGGAAACGAGAATTTGCTACCTGCTCTCCAGAATATTACCGCCATCAACAATGGTTATTTACCAAGCTTTATGAAAAAGGTATTATTTATCGTAAGAATGGAGTTGTGAACTGGGATCCAATTGACCAAACGGTATTAGCTAATGAACAAGTGATAGATGGCAAAGGATGGCGCTCTGGAGCTACAGTTATCAAAAAAGAAATCCCTATGTATTATTTCAAGATTACTGATTATGCTTCTGAATTACTAGATGATCTAGATAAACTTGATGGCTGGCCTGACCAAGTTAAAACCATGCAACGAAATTGGATTGGTAAATCAAAAGGTATGGAGATCACCTTCCCTTCCACAAATGGTAGCCTAACCGTATTTACAACGCGCCCAGATACCCTAATGGGAGTGACTTATGTTGCAATATCGGCAGAACATCCTTTAGCTGAAGCCGCACTTAAATTAAAACCTGAATTAGCAGATTATATTAATAAATGTAAGCAAGGTGGCGTATCAGAAGCTGAATTATCAAAAGCCGAAAAAACTGGGGTTTTTAGTGGCTTATATGTTAATCATCCTATAAGTGGCGAACAAATTCCAATATGGATTGCTAATTATGTTTTGATGAACTATGGTAGTGGTGCAGTTATGGCGGTCCCAGCTCATGATGAGCGTGATTTTGAGTTTGCAAGTAAATATGATTTACCTATCAAACAAGTGATTACTCCAATTAATGGCGAAATCTTGGAGCTGCCATTAAAAGCTGCTTATACTGAAAAAGGAATATTGATAAACTCTGGCAACCTAAATAATTTTAATTTTGATGATGTATTTGCAAAAATAGAAGAAACTCTTGGAGATAAGGCTAAAACAAAAACTAATTACCGCATCAGAGATTGGGGTATCTCAAGACAACGCTACTGGGGTTGTCCAATCCCTATTATTCATTGCGAGTCATGCGGCGATGTAACAGTTCCTGATAGTCAACTCCCAGTTATTCTACCTGAGGATGTAATTCCTGACGGTCTTGGTTCTCCTCTTGCTCGGATGCCAGAATTTTATGAAGCCAAATGCCCTAAATGTGGTGGGGATGCCAAGCGCGAAACAGATACCATGGATACTTTTGTAGATTCAAGCTGGTATTATGCACGTTATGCTTCATATGATTGTAGCGACAAAATCTTGGATGATAGAGCTAATTACTGGACTTCTGTTGATCAATATATTGGTGGAGTTGAACATGCGATATTACATTTACTTTATGCTAGATTTTTTCATAAATGTTTACGTGATTTAGATTTAGTAAATTCTGATGAGCCATTTACAAATCTACTAACCCAAGGTATGGTTTTAGCTGATACATATTACCGTGAAGATGCCAGTGGTAAAAAAACTTGGTTCAATCCTGCTGACATAAAGCTTACTCATAATGATAAGGGGCACATAGTATCTGCACATTATAATCTTGATAATTTACCAGTTCAAATTGGCGGCATGGAAAAAATGTCGAAATCCAAAAACAATGGTATTGATCCACAATTTATTATTGACCAATATGGCGCAGATACTGCTCGTTTATTTATGATGTTTGCAGCTCCCCCTGAGCAGTCATTAGAATGGGTTGATCAAGGTGTAGAAGGTAGTAGCAGGTTTATTCGTCGCTTATGGAAATTAGTTTATGAGCATCACAAACGCGGTATTGTAACTAAATACAAATCTAGTGAATTAAGTAATGAACAAAAGAAACTTCGGACAAGCTTACACCAAACCATCGCTAAAGTAAGTAATGACTATAAAGTACGTAAGCAATTTAATACTGTAATTGCTGCTATTATGGAGCTACTTAATAGCTATACCAAGCTTGATAAAATGGTTGAACAACCATTGTCTCAAGAACTACTTGAAAGTGTAGTGATACTTTTATCCCCTATAACACCACATATATGTGAAGAGCTATGGCAAGTACTAAAACCTGGGACCGAGCTTCTGGATCAGTCATGGCCTGTTACTGATGAATCAGCTCTTGAAGTTGATGAAGTTGAAGTAATTATTCAAGTAAATGGTAAACTAAGAGGTAAGATAGTAATTGATAAATCATTATCTAAAGAGCAAGTTGAAGAAATGGCAAAAGAAAACCACAATGTACAAAAATTTACCATAGGACAAACAATTAAAAAGATAATTGTAGTTCCAAACAAATTAATAAATATCGTGGTCTAAAAATGCATAAAGGCTTAATCGCACTATTACTTGGTGGCCTTACACTTGGTATTACTGAATTTTCAATGATGGGGTTATTACCTGATTTAGCCGCAAATTTGGGTGAGTCGATACCAGAAGCCGGATATTTAATCGCAATATATGCTGTTGGTGTAGTAATTGGCGCCCCAAGTTTAGTCTTAATTTCTGGTCGTTACCCACCTAAGAAAATACTAATTTTCTTAGTAATTCTATTTACTGTTTTTAATTTCTCATCCGCATTTGCACCCAACTACCATATCTTACTTATAACTCGCTTTTTATCAGGTTTACCCCATGGTGCTTTTTTTGGCGTAGGTGCTGTTGTGGCTAATAGAATCGCCAAAAAAGGTAAGGAAGCTCAAGCAGTTTCTATAATGTTTGCTGGACTTACGATTGCTAATTTAGCAGGAGTTCCTTTGGGTACTTATATTGGACACCATTATTTATGGCGTTATACTTTTGTACTTATTGCTTTAATTGGGCTTATTACTATTATCGGTATCATATCCTGGATTCCCGTAATGAAATCTCATGAAAATAAAAGCATAAAGAAAGAGTTTATTTTTTTTACACGTTTAGACTCTTGGTTAATTATTTTCTTGATTGCAACTGGAACTGGAGGCTTTTTCACTTGGATAAGCTATATCGCACCATTACTGACTAATTTCAGTCATTTCAATATTAGATATGTGCCATATATTATGTCTTTAGCAGGATTTGGAATGGTAGTTGGTAATTTACTTGGTGGTAGACTGTCGGATATATATTCTCCTCTTAAAGCAGTAATTACGTTATTTATAGCTATGTCGATTGCTTTAATAATTATTCATTTTACTGCACAATACAAAATATTTACCTTATTTATGACTTTTATAACTGGGGCATTATCATTTTCTTTTAGCGCACCTATTCAAATATTAATGATACGATCTTCTAAAGGTTCAGAATTATTAGCATCATCAGTAAGCCAAGCATGTTTCAATTTAGCAAATGCATTAGGTGCATACCTAGGCGGTTTACCTATTGCTTTTGGTTATGGTTATAATTCCCCTGAGCTGATTGGGACAATGATGTCTATAACTGGCATCATACTTGGGGTTATACTGCTTACTAGAAGAAAAAAGATAAACACCTAAAACACAGCCCCCCCCCCCCCCCCCCCCCCCCCCCCCCCCCCCCC
>CANFGS010000032.1 GCA_947446595.1 Neisseriaceae bacterium
AAATAAACACAACTATATTATACCATGCCAATACCTAATCAAGCTACGGGGGTTACTATATCACAATAAAAAACCAAACACTACCCCATAAAAATGAGGTAGTATATTTATAGGGTAGGCTTGGGGGATATTTAGGTAATTTAATATGCCTATACGCTATTATTTTTATTTCTTACTACATGAATCAATATTGTAGTGTATAATCACATCAAATATTATATATGGATATATAAAATGCAAAAAAAAGCTGTATATGCTGGTAGTTTTGACCCTGTGACAATTGGACATCTATGGATTATTGAACAAGCAGCATCAATGTTTGATAAAGTTGTTGTAGCAATAGGTGGAAATGTTGACAAGAGTTATACATTCTCCTTAGAAGAACGAATAGAATTACTCAAAGAAGTAACTAGTAAGTTTGACAACATTGAAATTTCTGAATTTAATAACGAATTTTTAATTAATTATGCACAGCGTATAAAAGCCCAATACATAATTCGCGGAATTAGAAACGCTAGTGACTATGAATATGAAAAACGAATGCGTTATGTTAATTCTGATATCTGTGATGATATAAATACTATATTTCTTATTCCCCCAAGAAATGTTTCTGAAATCTCTTCAAGTCTGGTTAAAGGACTTGTAGGTAGCAAAAACTGGGAATCAGTAGTTAAAAAATATGTGCCTGAACCAGCAATTCAAGCAATGCTTAAATGGGAAAACAAAAATGCCAGATAATAAATTCATTCACCTAATTAACCCTTTGGTGCGTAAACTACTACAATTTGATTCACCAACTGATAAATTATTAGCTGATTTTTTTAGAGAAAATAAAAAACTATCTCATACTGAGCGTAATTTAGTCGCTGATACGGTGTATACCATACTTCGTAATTATTACAAACTAACTGCAATTGTTAATGACCATATTCCAAATATCATAGGTCTTACATGGCTTAAGCTACTTAATATTGATCCATCTATATTATCAAAAATCAATTTACTTGATATCGAATACCTAAATAGCCTTATATTTAACCCTAATGACACTTTAGAGCTACCACAGTGGCTAATAGAAAAACTTAACTATAGCGATGATGAAATTCAAAAATTAGCCTCTAGTTTACAACAAACCGCACCACTTGATTTAAGGGTAAATTTAATTAAAACTAATCTAAATTCTGTAATGTCAGAACTAAGTGAGTTTAACCCTCAAAAAATGGAATTTTCTCCATTTGGAATTAGAATAATAGACAAAGTATCTTTATTGAAGCACCCATTATTTCTAAATGGCAACATAGAAATTCAAGATGAGTCTAGTCAATTAGGTGGGCAATTATTAAGTCCAAAACGTGGTAATATGGTGGTTGATTTTTGTGCGGGAGCTGGTGGTAAAGCACTTCTATTTGGAATGCTTATGCGTAATAATGGGCGTATTTATGCTTTTGATATCAATGAAAAACGCCTAAATAATCTAAGCCCACGCATGATCCGTGCTGGATTATCAACAATATATCCAGAATTAATTGCTCATGAAAATGATGCTAAAATAAAGCGGCTACATAATAAAATTGATAGAGTTTTTGTTGATGCACCATGTTCTGGTCTTGGTACGCTTAGACGTAGTCCTGAATTAAAGTTTCGCCAAAACGGTGCAACAATTGACGAACTAAATATCAAACAAGCATCGATTTTAAGAGAAGCAAGTAAGTTAGTTAAAATAGGTGGGCATATGGTTTATGCAACTTGTAGTATCCTACCACAAGAAAATCAAAATATAGTACAGCAGTTTTTAAAAGAACACTCAGATTTTGAGCTAGTTCCCGTATCTAGCGTATTTTCTAATCCGCGTTTGCTCCGAGATGATGGATACTTAGAGCTATTGCCACACATCCATGGAACCGATGGGTTTTTTGCAGCACTACTTAAGAGAACTAAGTAATGCATGCAATATCAAGATTTTTTGGAATGGTTATAAAACCGTGTATTGAGGTTGTAAATTAAAATGTTGGGATGATAAAATTGAAGATCATTCCAAACATGAATATTTTACTGTTTCGTTACGAATTTGGAATCCATGCTCTAAGTGCATAATAGAGCAAGGAATGGATCCCAGATTCTATACGAACAGCATCAAGTTTTGGTCTGGGATGACGATGTATAATCTAATGCCTAAGAAAATTGAACCTCTTAAATGATCTTATAAGGACAATTAATTATGATAAATTGGGAAATACAAAAAGCAAATTTTAATCCAGATTATTCAATTGAAATAAAATTTGCAGATGGAACAAATGGTATTGTTAAAATACAAGAATCACGCTTTAGAAAAGTTTTTGCCCCATTAAAGGACATAAAACTATTCTTAAAAGGGTTTATTAAGTATGGTGCGATTACTTGGAATCTTGGTGATTATGAGCTAGACTTAGCACCGGACACTATGTATGAGGAAATAAAAAACAATAACGGAATATATATTTGTAAATAAATGCATCTTGTGCCCTAGCAAAAGCATTTATAAAATATCATTGAACCATAGTGATAAATCAGCTATTTCATCGGCACATAAACTATGTGCCATTGGGTATTCATACCAAGTGATTTTAAAGCCTGCTGCAGATAGTTTTTGGTGGGCTAAGTTACCAGCAATATACGGTACTACATTGTCTTGAAGCCCATGAGCAGCAAAAATTGGAGTATCTTTATGATTGCTAGTAATATAAGAATCAGCATTTGGTAAATAGGTAGATAATGCAACTATACCACCTAGTTTATATTTTGAAGATAATCCAGTTATATAGCTAATAACCCCGCCTTGAGAAAACCCAGCGATAATAATTTGCTCTGACTTAAATCCTTCTGACAATTGCTCTTCAATAATTTTGTTAATTAAACTTACGCTTTGATTAATTCCAGCAATATCAACATTTTCACCCAAGCTTTTGGCAGTTAGTTCATAAATATCATACCAACCACGCATAGTGTAGCCATTATTGATACTAATCGGACGCATTGGCGCGTTTGGAAAAATGAATTTAACATTCTTAGCTAAATTTAACTCAGGAACTAGTGGTACAAAATCATTATAATCAGCCCCTAATCCATGTAACCAGATAACAATACTAGTAGGTAACGTACCTGGAACACTTATTTTTTCTATATATTCCAATTGCTGCATATTAGTCTTTTATCCGAATTACGTCCGCACCAACTCTACTTAATTTGACTTCCATACCTTCGTAGCCGCGATCAAGATGATATACTCGTTCAACCATTGTATCTCCATTAGCAACCAACCCTGCTAGTACTAGTGATGCTGAAGCTCGTAAATCTGTTGCCATAACTGTTGCACCATAAAGAGTATCTACTCCTTTTACAAGTGCTAAATTACCATCAACAGCTATATTAGCTCCCATGCGACATAGTTCTGGCACATGCATATAACGATTTTCAAATATCGTCTCAGCACATACGGCAGATCCATCAGCAATAGTATTTAACGCCATAAACTGAGCTTGCATATCAGTAGGAAATAAAGGATACGGTTGCGTTTTAATATCAACGCTTGTTGGACGACGACTCATTGCTACTTTAAGCCAATTATCCCCCGAATCAATTGTGCACCCAGCTTGAATTAGTTTATCGATAATTGCCCCCATAGTGTCAGGACGTGCATGAGTTAGGGTCAAATCACCTTGAGTTATAGCAGCAGCAATAGCGTAAGTTCCCGCCTCAATTCTATCAGCAATAACTGCATGAGTTGCTCCATGTAGGCGTTCAACTCCAGTTACTACTAAAGTATCAGTTCCAATACCTTCAATTTTAGCACCCATTTTTACTAGGCAATCAGCTAAATCAGTAACTTCAGGTTCACGAGCACTATTTTCTAAAGTAGTAACGCCATCAGCTAAAACTGCAGCCATTAGGAGGTTTTCAGTACCTGTTACAGTTACCATATCCATTACTATTCTCGCACCTTTTAGACGCTTGGCACGAGCTTTTATATATCCATGTTCAATAGTAATCTCAGCACCCATTAATTCCAAGCCTTTTATATGCTGGTCAACAGGACGGGCACCAATAGCACAGCCTCCAGGTAAACTTACTTTAGCTTCACCAAAACGTGCAACTAGTGGACCTAATACCATAACTGATGCCCGCATAGTTTTTACTAAATCGTAAGGTGCCTCGTATGAATTTACACTTCCAGCATCAATTTCCATACGATTATTAGCAAAATCGACTTTAGCACCCATACCACCTAATAATAAAGCTAGAGTACTAATGTCTTTTAAAACTGGTACATTCTCTAAAATCAGTTTGTCAGAAGTTAATAATCCAGCACAAACAAGAGGTAGAGCTGCATTCTTCGCACCTGAAATACGAATTTCACCTTTTAAACCCAATGATTTTCTAACTCTTAGTTTATCCATTAGCCTTACTCCATTCAATAACTGTGTATAGTTTCATTGATAATGCATGAACTTCCTCACGCATTTTATCACCAAGTGCTGCATAAATAATTCGATGACGCTCTAAGCGTGATTTAGCTACAAACTCATCACTCACAACAATAGCATCAAAATGACGACCATCACCAGTAACATCCAAAAATTCACATTTCATATGTGAATTTATTGCTTCATAAATAATATCTTCTAACAATTATTTCTATCCTTAAATACAACAAGTGCAAGAGCATGGATCCCAGCCTGCGCTGGGATGACAAGGGAAGCCTTGGGATGACGAAAGAGAGCTAGCCGTCATTCCAGACAAAAACAAGACGCACTTCACAATTCCCCCCGTCATCCAAGACAAAAACAAGATGCTGTCTAAATGTGAGTCTGGGATCCATGCACTAAAATTAATGTTTAATCTTAATGCCTTTTTTAATCAACATATAACCAATATAATTAATTACAATAGCCAAACAAAACACAAATATCACACCAAATTCAATATTAGCACTAGAATGAGCTATAAAGCCATAGCGAAATCCATCAATAATATATAAAAACGGATTAAGATAAGCTACATGCTGCCAAAAACCTGAAAAGCTAGTCGGGTTAAAAAATATACCTGCCAAATAAATCAAAGGTACTATAATAAAAGACTGAAACCCTGATAATTGGTCAAATTTGTCAGATATTATACCAGCAATTAACCCCATACCTGCTGCAATTGACGAACCAAATATCAAGAAAAATAATAAACTACTTATAGATTTTGGGACACAGCCCCCAAACCAATAAATACCAACAAAAACCGCAAATCCAACGATAATACCTCGTACAATACTTGATACCAAATAAGCACAATAAATCAAAAATGGTGAAATCGGTGCCATTAGCACAAAAATAATATTACCCGTATATTTAGACTGAATCAAACTACTGCTACCATTACCAAAGGAGTTTAACAGCACCTGCATCATAATAAGCCCTGGTATTAGGTATGTTGCATAGCTAACTCCAGCAATACCAGTTGGAAGTTTGGACAGCTGTGCTCCAAAGATCAATTGATATAAAATTGCTGTTGTGACAGGACCAATAATTGTTTGCATCCATATGGACATAAAACGATAAATTTCTTTTTTGGTTAGTTGAATAAATGGTTGCAAGTTATATTACCTATGTAAATAGTTTATAAAAATATCTTCTAAAGATGGGTGATTGATTTTAATATCGTTAATCTTAACATCCGCAAGTTTGAGTAAATTAAGAATTGGAAGTAATTGATCACTATTATCTAATTTTAGCGTAAATACGTTACCCTCACGTAATATAACTCTACCCTCTAATTCAGGACTAAACTCACCGTTACTAGTTTCAATTTGTACCGTAGTTGGAAGAGTACTTGATTGACTAATAAGCTCTGCTTTAGTACTTTTAGCAATAATATTACCTTTATCAATCATAATGATTTTATTACATAATTTCTCTACCTCTTCAAGATAGTGAGTTGTCAAAAGTATGGTATGACCTTTATTATGTAATTCGGTAATAAACTCCCACAGACTTTTTCTGATTTCAACATCCACCCCTGCTGTTGGCTCATCAAGGATTATTAGTGGCGGTTTATGAACTAGTGCTTGAGCTACCATCAAACGACGCTTCATACCACCAGATAAACTTCTTGTATTGCTATTGATTTTATCTTTCAGATAAACTCTTTCAACCACTTCATCAATCCAATCTTTATTATTAGTTATGCCATACAATCCTGATTGAAATTTAAGAGTTTGATATACAGTTAAAAATGGATCAAATGCTAATTCTTGTGGTACAACACCCAAATTATACTTAGCCTTAACAACGTCATTAATGACATCATGTCCCATTACTTTAATCGTACCATTAAAGCTATTTATCCCAGCAATTGATGATATCAATGAGGTTTTACCAGCTCCATTTACCCCAAGAAGTCCAAAAAAATCACCTTTTTCGACATTAAAACTAATATCATTTAGTGCGTTAAATGTTCCATAAGATTTGGATACATTATTAATTTCTAGTGCATACATATATTTTTTTATTCTTGAAAAATGTTATTTTTTAACTTGGTTTGGAACTAGATCGCTACCTGGTAAAAGAACTAAAACCTCACCAGGTTTAACCAAGTTTAATTCATTTCTTGCTCTTGCTTCCATAGAATCTTTGGAGCCTTTTAGCCCCGCAATCTTCATCTCCATCATTGAATTACGCTCTTTTAAATCAGCATTAATCTGTTTTTGCTTATCAATTTGATGCCTAACTCTTTCATCATCGACATAGCCACCATGCCCATGCATAAACTGCATTTGAAATAATATTATTATTCCAATCAAACATAAAAACAAGATTTTTTGCATAATTAAACTATTTATAAAATATCGTACATTATTATACCATTATTAGCTCAAATTTATTAAGCTCTATAAAAAGTTTTAGAGCGTGGATCCCAGACTCTATACGAACAGCATCTAGTTTTGGTCTGGGATGACGTGCAAGCGTAACAGAGCAACAGTAAATTTTGGGTCTGGGATGACGTGCAAGCGTAACAGAACAACAGCAGGTTTGAGTCCGAGATGACAAAAAAGAGTAATTTATAGAGAAAATATCTCTGTTTGTATAACTGGTTTATTTTTTAAGATTGCGGTTTTACATTGTTTAAAGTAATTATTTTGGCTAAGTAAACCGATTTGTTTCAAATAAGCAATACACTCCAAATCTATGGATAGATTATTTTTTATTATATTTTCTATATTACCTTCATTTGAAACAACAATTCCAGAGACAACCAAATTATCCTTAATTAATTTTACAAAATCATCCAATTTAGCCGTAATTACATTGTTCTCAATAATAAACAATACTTTATTAGGCAATAGTGTTTGTTCATTTATATAATTAATGGTTGCTAAAATATTATCGTCTACACTTTTAAGATAAATAGCTAGACCAATCGTTCGTTTGTAACTTAATTCATAAAGCTTAATATACTTAGAAAATACTCCCATAGCATTATAACTACTAATTGCTAAACCTTCATAGCCTTGCATAAAACCACGCTTTAGAATATAACATTTAAAAAACATCATAAATGCTCTAAATGGTAATAAAGCTAGATTACATTTTTTATTATTAAAATGTTGCTTAGCGTACAAACTACTATAAAACTGCATTTTATCAATTAGTTTGTTCACGTTATCATAAGGAAAATGGTACATATAACCGCCATGAAGTTTAGTTTCTTTCAAATTATTTTTTACAAAACTATCATGTACTTCATTTTCTTCAAACCTAGTTTCGGTTTTGTTATAAAGCCGTAATATCCAATCATTACCCCAAGAGCTTGAATCAATTCTATATCCATCATAGTAATTTTTACGTAAAATACGATAAATTTTGCCATTTTGGAATTTGGTAGAAAGTAATATTTCTGTTAATTGGGGACTAATAATTTCATCACAATCAACAAAAAACACCCAGTCATTTTTGGCGTACGTTGCAGCAATATTTCGAACCTTGCCCATTCCACAAAATTCATGCTCAAATATCCGAACATTGCTAAATTGTTTAGCTATAGCTATTGTATTGTCTGTTGAATAATTATCTAGTAACACTACATCTTCAAAACGTGATAAAGCGTTTAAGGTACGCTCTAGATACTGTGCTCCATTTTTTACATTTATAACTATACTTAACATACTGCTGCTTTAGGACTCGAATTGCTTAAGAAATTTTGCTTCATCAGCAAAACCTGTTTTGACTTTGACCCACACTTGAAGAAACACTTTATTACTTATTAGCTGTTCAATATCAAGACGCGCTTCTGTAGAAATTTGTTTTAGTTTCTCCCCATTTTTACCAATTACTATCCCTTTTTGGTTAACTTTATCAACCAAAATAGTAGCACTTATACGAGTTAGCTGTGGTTCTTTTGTAGAGAATTCATCAATAATTACTGCAATACTATAAGGCAACTCTTCACCTAGATGACGAAATAATTTCTCACGAATAATCTCACTTACCAAAAACTTGGTATTTTTATCAGTTAATTGGTCATCAGGATATAAAAATGGCCCTTGTGGTAATTTAATTTTGGCTAATAACTCTTCTAATCCAGTGTGATGTTTGGCTGATAAACCAACTACATGCTTGAATGGAAACTTACCACTGATAGTATATATGTACCTTGCTAATTCTTCTTTATCTTTCATTTTATCTTGTTTATTTACTACCAAAATCACATTGCCATCTTTTGGTAATAGTTCTATCACAGCCTCATCCCCTGGATTAAATAATCCAGCTTCAACAACATATAAAACTGCATCAACATTGCTTAAGCTATTCACTACCGCTAAATTCAGTAGATCATTCATCTTGTTAAGATAACGTTTTTGAAACCCTGGAGTATCTACAAATATAAACTGCTTATCACCACTAGATAAAACACCATTTATTTTATGCTGTGTTGTTTGTGGCTTACGTGACGTAATACTGATTTTTTGACCAATTAGGTGGTTCATTAGAGTTGACTTACCAACATTTGGCCGCCCAACTATAGCTACAAATCCGCACTGAGTATTAATATTTTCTAACACTTATTAGTTACCTTTATAAATTTTATTTCTTAGTATCTTTTAATAATTTTAACATATCACTAGCTGCATTTTGGCTAGCTTCTTTTTTGGTTTTACCAATTCCAAGTACTTTTAACCCCAAAGCGTCAATTGCACACTCGACACTAAAAACACTATTGTGCTCAGGACCTGTTGCACTAAGTACAGCATATTTCGGTACTTCAATTTGACGCGATTGCAATAATTCTTGTAACAAAGATTTACTATCTTTAAGCACCAATGCCAAAGCCTGTCCAAATTTATCTATGTATAACCGTTCAATAAACAACTTCGCTTCATTAAATGAGGAGTCAAGACTAATAGCAGCAATAATTGCCTCAATCGAATCAGCCAAGATTGATGCTCTGGTGCGCCCTTCAGATTTTTCTTCGCCATCTCCTAGAAATAAATATTTGCCAATACCAAGTCCAATAGCCAATTCCTTTAAGATATCTTGATTGACTAGTGCTGAACGCATCTTGGATAATTCACCCTCAGGTAAATGTTGATACTGATGAAATAAATTAAGAGCAATTACATAGTCAAGTATACCATCACCTACAAATTCAAGCCGTTCATAATTATCACGCCCAAAACTTTTATGCGTTAATGCTTGTTTTAGTAAGGAACTATTTTTAAAAACATAGCCTAATTTTTGCTGTAATTGCTCTAGGTGCATATATTTAAATTTTAAGACCTACACGTTTTAGATCATGTAAGTTTAACCATACATAAATAGCCTTACCAAGGATTGCATCATCAGTTACAAAGCCCCAATAACGACTATCTAGACTATTATCGCGGTTATCCCCCATCATGAAATACTGACCACTTGGTACTACACAAGTAAAGCCTTCATTTCCTCTATATTGACAGTTCTGACTATTTGGGAAGGTTTGTACTTCTGAACCAAATACTGCAGGGACTTTATCCCAAGTAATTACAGAGTGCTTAACTCCTGTTAGGTTTTCTACAAATTTTTGATTATTAATTTCAATATCACCTTCAGGTGGAATATTCTCAGTATAAGTATAACTTCCAGCATCAGTATAATCTAGTGGTGTGCCATTAATTGTGAGTTTTTTATTGTAGTATTCAATTTTATCGCCACCGACACCAACTACGCGTTTAATCAAATCACGGTTACGCACTAGTGGATCTTTAAACACTACAACATCACCACGCTTAACATCATTTACTTTAATAATTACTTTATTTGTAAGTGGTTCGCGTATTCCTAGAGTGAATTTATTAACTAAAATAAAGTCCCCAACGGTTAAATCAGGACGCATTGAAGAACTAGGAATCTGGTAAGCTTCAAATAAGAAAGCTCGCAGTACAAAAACCCCTAAAACAACTGGAAAAAATTCACGTGCATAATGAATATAATGAGCTCGAGCCTTATCATGAGCTCTTCTTTTTGCCCAATATAGCTTATCAAGCAATAATATTAAGCCACTTAAAATAACTAAAAAAAGTAATACTGTAGCAAAATCAGTCCATTCAGAAATAATACCAACCAAACCTAAAACTAAAATAAAATAACCATTTTCCATAGCTTTACTTTTATTCTGACCCTTTGCACGATATATAAAAAACATTCCAAGCAAAATCCCAGCAATACCTAGATAAAACCAGCGCGATAAGCCATTAGTCATATTTTCCATTTTATTCCCTTATAATTTTTCTAACAATATTGTAACATATTGTACCGATAATCATACTTCTGTAACTTCACGAATCACCTTTACTTGTAATTTTCGAGCAAGAAATAATGAAACACCACCAATTGAAGCAAACAATAACCCTAATACTAATTGATTGGCATTATGAAATAGTGATACTATAATACTTCCAACAGTAGCACCTAGCATTTGTAAGCAATTATAAATAGATGCTGCAGTACCTACCTTAGTATCAAAAATACTCATTGCTCCAGCACTACAATTAGGATAAATAACTCCCGAAGCAATTACAGCAATAACAATAGGCACCAAAATAATGTATATATCAATCAACCCAAATATTCCAGTAATTATATAAAGAATACTAGTAAAGATATATAAATAACAACCAATAATTATCATTTTTTCCGAGCCACGTCGTGGCATCAGAAATCTATTAATAAATCCACCCGAAATAAGAGCGGCGGTAATAAATAAAGCGGTATAACCAAACGAATCTGGCGACATCCCCACCCTTACTTGCAATAGATAAGAAGACATGGTTTGATATGCAACTAATCCAGATAAGACAGATGCCGAAATTATGTTATATAACAAAAAATGCCTATTGGTTAAAACATCAATATAATCATGAAGCACAACATTTATGGTTAAAGAACGTTTATTTTTATTGGTTTCAGGTATTTTATACCAGCAAAGTGTTATTGTAACAATCGCTAAAACAAGAAGCAAAATAAAATTTATACGCCAAAACATGTATTTTTCTATATAGCCACCTATTATAGGGGCAAATGCTATTGCTGAAGCATATAAAATACCCATTGTTGAGGATACCTTAGCTAATTCTTCCCGAGTTTCTGATATGTCTTTAGTAATTGAGCGCGCTACGACCGCCCCACCAGAAAAACCTAAACCTTGAATCACGCGCCCTATCAATAATGAGTCTAAAGAAAAGCTGAAACAGCACACCAAACTACCAATGCTACCAACAAGTATACAGGTAAGAATTATGGGTCTACGCCCAAATTTATCAGATAACGTTCCATACACCATAGACCCTATGGCAAAACCAAAAACATATACGGCAATACTTAGCTGCACCATGTTTATATTCACGTGCATATAAGTTGCCATAGATGGCATTGATGGCAAGTATAGCTCTGTTGCGAATTGCCCAAGCACCACCAACAACATTAAAACCGAAAAAAAAGTTAGATTTCTACCAAGTAACACTTAAAAACTCCTTAACAGTATTCATTTTACCATATGTATCAATATCTAAAGGCACTAAGTTACAAAATCGTGTTATAATTACGACTAGAGATTATCTTAGGCAATCGCGAGAGTAAAATTTCGAGGAAAGTCCGGACACCATAAGGACATAGCGCTGGGTAACTCCCAGGAACATGCCTTTAAGGGCATTGTGACGGAAAGTGGCACAGAAAATATACCGCCGTAAAAGGTAAGGGTGAAAAGGTGGGGTAAAAGCCCACCGCAGATCTGGTAACAGCTCTGGCAGGCAAAACCCCGCTTGGTGCAAGACTAAATAGGTATTCTGAAGTAGGTCCTCTACGCGTGAAGAAGTTAAACTCTTCACAGGAATACGGGTAAGTTGCTTGAGCTTAGTAGTAATGCTAGGCCTAGATGAATGATTGCGTGATACAGAATCCGGCTTATTGAGCTAATCTCCCTTTATAAGGCACTTTAATGTCAAATCCAAAAAAATTAGTCGAAAAACTTTTAAATTCTAAAAAACTATTTAAAGGCTCATTCTTTGAAGTAACTCATGATACAGTTGAGCTTCCTGATGGAAAAACAGCTTCTCGGGAATACATCATACATAATGGTGCAGTTGCTATAATTGCAATTACTAATGATAATAACATAATTATTGAACGTCAATATCGCCACCCTGTTAGGCAGATTATGCTGGAAATCCCAGCTGGGAAATTAGAAATTAATGAAAACCCTCTTGAAGCTGCAAAAAGAGAACTTGCAGAAGAAACTGGCTATACCGCATCAAACTGGCTAGAGCTAGGGTCATGCTTACCATGTATTGGGTATTCAAGTGAAAAAATCACGTATTATCTAGCAACTGAACTTAATTCAGGCTCTACCAACCTAGACGATGGTGAGTTTGTTGAAACATTAACCATGCCTTTCAATGAGTTTTTGGATATGGTTTATAACGGCAAAGTCACTGACACCAAGACTATTGCTGGAATAATGTTATACCAAGGCTACTTAAGAAAAAACTCCAGCATCTAAAAACCAACCGTGATTAAAATATAAATTTATTGCAAAAATTATTGAAATGTGGGATAATCATAACCTCATCAAAGATGGGGCTCTTAGCTCAGTTGGTTAGAGCAGAGGACTCATAATCCTTTGGTCGCTGGTTCGAGTCCAGCAGGGCCCACCATTTTGCGCATATACTTAAGGAAGAGTAAAATGGCAGACTCCCAAAAAAGTGATCAAAACTTAGTATGGTTAGATATGGAAATGACTGGATTATCAGTTATTGACAATGTAATTATAGAAATAGCTGTTATAATTACTGATAGCCATCTAAACATTCTTGCAGAATCACCAAGCTATGTAGTTTTTCAACCTGAAGAAGAACTAAAAAAAATGGATAAATGGAATGTCTCAACCCATACCAAATCAGGATTAATAGATAAGGTTCGGGTTTCAACAAGTACTGAAGCAGTTATCGAACAAGAAATACTACAATTAGTTAAAAAATATACCTATAAGGGCAAATCTCCACTATGCGGTAATACCATCCACCAAGACCGTAAGTTCTTAGCTAAATATATGCCATTGCTTGAAGATTTCTTACATTACCGCAATCTAGATGTTAGCACTCTAAAAGAGCTTGGTAGACGCTGGTATCCTAATATTGTAGCTGGGTTTACCAAACACAACAAGCATGAAGCCCTAGCTGATATCAGGGAGTCAATCAACGAACTAATCTACTACCGCGAAAACATGCTAATTAAAGCGCCTCAAAACTAGATATATACTATATCTTCTTTTTGGCGATTAATCACTTCACCAAGGTTATATGACTTGATATTATGAGATTCTAGAATCTGCATAGTTTGCATAACTTCATGACTTGGTACTACAACTACATAGCCAACTCCACAATTAAATGTTTCTAGCATTTGCTCTTGAGTTAGATTAGCCTCTTCTTGTAACCAATCAAATAATTTAACCTTTGGTAATTTTGATAATTCAACTGATGCTGCTAAATGAGCTGGGAACACACGAGGTAAATTACCAGTTATACCACCACCAGTAATATGACTCATTGCTCTAACATCAACTGTTTTTAATAATTCCATTATTGGCTTAACATATAATTTGGTAGGTTCTAAAATCGCCGCACCCCAAGTCTTATGATCATCATAGGCAGTATTTAAATCTAAGCCACTATTTAGGATAATCTTTCTAACTAATGAATAGCCATTAGAATGAAATCCACTACTTGCAAGCCCAATAATTACGTCTCCACTACATAGACGACTACCATCAATAATATTTTCTTTTTCGACAGCCCCAACGGCAAACCCAGCCAAATCATATTCACCATCTTGGTACATACTTGGCATTTCAGCAGTTTCACCGCCAATTAGACTACACATTGACTCTTCACATCCGTGAGCAATTCCTCGAACTACAGCACTAGCTGTTTCGATATCTAGTTTGCCGCAGGCAAAATAGTCAAGAAAAAATAATGGCTCAGCTCCTTGAACCAAAATATCATTAACTGACATTGCAACTAAATCAATCCCAATAGTATCGTGTTTATCAAGTAAAAAAGCTAACTTTAACTTAGTCCCAACACCATCAGTACCTGATACTAAAACTGGATTATTATATTTACGGCCAAGTTCAAACATTGCCCCAAAGCCACCTATTCCAGCTAATACCTCAGGCCTCATAGTCCTTCTTGCAAATGGTCTAATTCTCTCAACCAGCTCATCTCCAGCATTTATATCTACACCCGCATCTTTATATGTAACAGAAGTCTTCATTAACCAACCTTAAAAATAGTATAATTACGTATTAATAATTTGTAACCCAATTAGGAAAAACAATGCAAAATAATTTTAATATTAAACCAATAATCAGCTTATGTTTAGCAGTTCTGGCAATATTTGGTGCAATTCTTGTTTTAGGTAAAATATTAATTCCATTTATCGTAGCCCTAATTTTAACTTATATAGTGAATCCACTTGTAGAAAAAATTAATTTAAAATTTAAAATTCGCCGATCTATTATTAGTTTTATCATTTCATTTACCGTATTTATAGTATTTTTAAGTATTCCATTAATTATGATTCCAACACTTATTATGCAGTTAAAATCAATTATAATTAGCACCCCAAATTTGATAAACATGTTTAATACCAAAGTGTTAGGATATATAAATCTAAAATACGGCACTAATTTTACAGTAGATTTTGCAAATATTAAAGCTTTATTATTAAGCGATTTTGTTAATATATACAATAATGTAAATGTATTTTCACCATTAGCAAAAAATAGTTTTATTATTATAGAAATAATAATTTATATCATACTTATACCTTTTATTATGTTTTATTCTATTAACAACTGGCATCAATTGGTTAAATTTTTTGATAGCCTAATCCCAAGAAGCTATATAGAGAGCGTACATAATATTCTTCATGACATTGATACGATTCTTGCTGCGTATTTACGTGGACAAATAAGCGTAATGATTATTATGGCGTTATATTATGCTACTGTACTTAATATTATCGGACTACACTCTGGTATTGTAGTTGGAGCGCTCACCGGTTTTCTAGTATTCATACCATACTTAGGTATTTTGACTGGGTTATTGATATCTTTATCTATCGGGTTTGCTGGGTTTGACGGTATACAACAAATTTATGGCATCCTGATTACCTTTGCTGTTGGACATGTTTTAGAGGGTGGTTTAGTTACTCCATTTTTAGTTGGTGGTAAGATTGGGCTAAATCCTATTATGATTATTTTTGCTTTAATGGTGTTTGGACAAGTTTTTGGGTTTGTAGGAGTACTTTTGGCATTGCCACTCTCTACCATAGCTATTGTATTATTAAGACATGCTAGATTATATTACTCTAAAACTAAGTTTTATAGTGATAAGTAAGATATCCATGCAACCTCAATTATTAGACTTATTTGGTAGCAATCCTACTTTTAGTAATTTTATTCCACTAAACAACCAAAAAATAATTAATTTATTAAGTAGTTATAGTAGTCAATTTAGTCATATTATTGGTGCTCCACATAGTGGCAAAACTCATCTACTAAAGGCTTGGGTAGATGGTGCACCTAGTACTGCCATATTTATTGATAATGCATTAGAAATTAATTTACGCGAAATTGTCAATAATTACAAATATATCGCCATAGACAATATAGAAGATTTAGATGATAATAAACAAATTGAGCTATTTGATTTATTTAATCAAATAAAACTAAACAATCTAAATAACCAACTCCTAACAAGTAGTAGAACACAACTTAGTACTAATATGCGAGAGGACTTGAAGACGCGTATTTTATCAGGCATTAATCTAAACCTTAAAGCCCTAAATGATGATGAACTAATAGATGCTATTAGTATATTCACTAAAAAAGAAGGCATCACTCTTGATGATAGCGAAAAAATATATCTGATCAACCATTACACTCGTAATATTGGTGTATTAATTACAACCATTCATAAAATCACTAACTCTGCTATTGAACAACAACGAAATATTACCATTCCTTTTATCAAACAAGTTTTAAATAATTCACGCTAAATTCATTACTTCGTAATATTTAAGTATAAAGATTACGAAACTAAACCCACTATTATTGGTATATGATTGTGCTTCATTACTTATATATTAATTCAAGGGGATTGAAGCACATGAATATTAGAACACTAATTAAAAAACTAACAATATTTTCATTATTAGCATACCTATCAGGTTGTAATTCAAACACAGGTAATCATGCTAATGGAGCAACATCAGGTAAAATCGAATCACGCAATATCTCAATATCGCAAATAGCAGCTGATGATGCCAATACATCCTATCAAGGTTCACAAGCATATAATAGCTCCCTCTATAGTGGTGAAGATGTTAATGGTCAAACTGGTACTTTGACACTAAGTAAGAGTTTAATTGCTAGTTCTGGTATTACTAAAGATATAGATCTTAACTTTAATCTAGTGTATTCGAGCTCTAATAC
>CANFGS010000033.1 GCA_947446595.1 Neisseriaceae bacterium
ATAATAGCCTAAACCAATTAGTATCAGTAACAGATAGTCATAATCAACTACTTAGTAGTTATAGTTATTATGCTGATGGTATGCTAAGTACTAAGAAGGCTCAAGATAATAGTATACTCAACTTCTATTACGATAATAGCCATGTTGATGGCATTACTAGTAGTACTTTATCAGCTACAAACTTTATGCTTGATACTAATGGTAATGTTATAGCTTCATTTGATGCTAGTGGTAGCAATAGTTATTTAACTGCTGGTAATTCAACTATTGGGATGTTTGATGAATCAGGAGCAATAAGTAATAGCTATAGCTATACTAGCTATGGTTCAATAATGAATGAAGATGGTGCTACCTCACCAACTAAGAGTATCCTGTGGGATGGGGAGTATAACGACATGGATACTGGTTTAGTATACCTAAGAGCAAGGTTCTATAGTCCAGGTTTAATGAGGTTTATTAATGCCGATACCGTAAATGTAGCAAATCTGTATAACTTTGGTAATGGGGATCCTATTGATAATCTTGATCCAAGTGGGCATTTCCCAATTAAACAAAGAGATTTATTCTATATTGGAGTAGCTACAGCACTTGTAGCAACAGTTGCTTTAATTGCGTTAGGATGTTGGTATTTTGCACCTGTTGCTGAAGAAGGTGCCGCTAGTGCTGCTGCAGCCCGTGCCGCGGCTACGGCAGCAGTTGAACGTGCGACAGCTGCTCGTGCTGCAGCAGCACGTGCTAGTGAAGCACTTCGTGCTGCAATTACACATGTAGCTACAGCAGATAATGAGGCAGAGCTTGCTGATGTTCATGCTCAGATAGCAGAGTTACAAGCAGAGAATTTAATGGATCTTGCTGAGAATGCTGAAGATTTAAGAGATGCCGCTGCTATAGCAAATAGAACCGTAGCAGCCGCGCCAACTGCAGAAAGAATTGGCTACGTTGAAGTAATGACTGACAGAGATGCAATCATTGAAATGCATAACGTATCAAACAATGTAGGAAGATTAAAAAACATATTAGCAATGAGACCAGGAATAGGGATACCACAAAATGAGATTGCACTTATTCGAGAAGGTGAGATATTGCCAGATGAGTATAATATTAGCGCTAGAGATAATATAACTATTGGAAGATCAAGTCCTGATGCAGCGAATAGAGCTAATTATCTGAATCACTATATTCAAGAAAATAAAAGAATGTTTAATCTTCTAGAGGATATCGAGTAACTACCAGCGTTTTAAATAATTAGTTCCGCAATAAATGCGGAACTATTAAAGAGATTAGATCTGTTCGCGCATCAAATCTTCATAAGATACGGGAGTTTCTTTTACTTTTGCAGTAGATAGAATAAGCTCGATTACTTTATTTTCCATTGCAACAGCACGAGCGTTATTAACTCTTGCTTCATCAGTGTAGTACCACGTTACATACTCAGTAGGATCTTCATACTGAGATGCCATATCAACAACGATAGTTTTTACTTCGTCATCAGTTACTTTAATATCATTTTGTTTGATATATTCTTGTACTAATAATCTAAGTGTTACCATGCGTTTTGCATCATGGTCAAACATCTCATGAGTAAGCTTGATTTGTTCTGGTTTGTAACCTTGTTTTTTCATATTATCTTCAGTAGTTTTCATCATATGATGAATCTCATCATGTACCATATCATGTGGCACATCAAGAGGTGAAGCAGTTCTTAATGCATTTAGTGCATTTTCACGTGATTTAACATGTAAACGACGATCTATTTCACGTTTTAGATTAGTTTTAATTTCAGCTCTCAATGCTGTTTCAGTGCCATCATTTACACCAACTGACTTGATAAACGCTTCATCCAATGCAGGTAATTGTTGCTCTTCAACTTGACGAACTGTAATATTAAATACTGCTTTTTTACCTTTAAGGTTTTCTGCGTGATAATCACCAGGGAAATTTACATCAACAGATACGTTATCTCCAGCTTTTTTGCCTACGATACCAGCTTCAAAATCTGGTAACATCATACCTTGACCTAGTACAAATGGATAGTTTTCTGCCTTGCCACCCTCAAATTCGACACCATCTACAGTACCAACGAAATCAATAGTTACTTTGTCATCATTACTAGCAGCTTTGGTCGCACTAGCAGTGTATGTAGCTCTTTGTTTTCTTAACATTTCAATGGTTTTATCGATGCTTTGATCATCAAATTCACAAATTGGTTTTTGAATTTCAACGGATTTTAAATCACCTATTTTAACTTCAGGCATAACTTCAAAAACAGCAGCAAAAAGAAACTCTTCACCTTCACTACTTGTAAGGTCAAACTTTGGATAACCTGCAAGGTTTAGTTTATGTTCGGTAACTAAATCAAAAAACTTTTTGTTTAGGTGTGTATTTAGCGAATCTTCATAAGCCTTACCGCCATACATTTGTTCAACCACATTAGCTGGTACTTTACCAGGTCTAAATCCTTGTGCTTTTGCATCTTTTGCATATTTTTTTAACTCAGTCTTCACTGAAGCTTGTACGTCGTCTTTTTTAATACTAAACGTTGCTTTTCTTTGTAACCCCTGAACTACTTCAACTGACATTACATCTTTTCCTTATCTAATTAAAACAAGCATATATTATAGCATACTATTATTAGTCATATCATTTTACACCGAATTTTTTAGTGGTCTCTTGATATCTTGCATCTTCTTCTGTATGCTGATATCTCATGGTCGTTTCAATTAGGCTATGCCGTAGATTTTCTTTAACTACACGAATATCAATCCCAGCATCAACTTGATGTGTTGCTGATGTGTGGCGAAGCCAGTGAGTAGAGACCTTATCTATAACATAAGCAGCAGATGGATCAATTAATGTTACTTGAGCTGCTATAGCATGACAAGTATTTTTGATAATCTTATATAGCATTGAATCACTAATTGGTGCATATTTGTTGCCTTTAGTATTATTAACTAATGCAATATTTGTCTCAGTACTTACTGGAAAATCAGGTAGATTTAAAGAGTGTCGATAATCAATCAAAGCTGTAAGGAGGGCATTTGGCACAGGTATTTCACCATACTTATCCCCCTTACCAATAACGCGAAGCCACCACTGACTATGTTTATTCATAAAATCACTCATTTTAGCATTAGCAATTTCACTTCTTCGACATCCTGAAAGATATAATAAATTGAAAATCCATTTAGTACGATTATATGTTGTTTTTTGTATTGCACTCTCTCTTGGAAGTTTTTCTATGTATTCAAGTACATAGCCCCATTCTTTATGCGTTAGATAGCGTTCGATACTTTTATTTTTAGTGACTAGTCTAGCTGATTTGCGTTTTACTAAACGAAAAGGATTGTTATTTAGATAGCCACTTTGCAATAAGTACTCATACATCGTAGTTAAAATTTGTAAATTAAGTTTAATACTCGAAGGAGATAAACCACGTACAAAAGGTTTCCAGTTGGAACTCTTTCTACTAATGGCAGGTCCGCACCAAAATTCACTAGGTGATGGATTACTCAAAAAGTTCTGATAGTCTTGTATATCTTCACGCTTTATCTGTGCTAGAGTAAGTTTATGTTCAAGTCCCCACATAATAAAACGTTCTGCACATTGGCGATATGAAGTGAAGGTATTTGGGCTACTTTCAAACTCCATAAGCCAGGTTTTTATTGCTTCAATATCATTTGTTGCACGTATACCAATACCACCACGAGGGGCATCAATTTGATTTACAATGTCTTTGATGACTAGTTGTTGCATTATTTAACCTGTTTTTTTGGTTACGCTCTTAGTAAGTTTTTTATGTAAAATATAAAATATAGATAAACCAAAAATCCATAATGGAGTTACAAAAACACTAAGCCTCATATCATTCATTTGAGTCATTACAATCATTACAAATATCAAAGCAACCATGGCAATTATATTGGTATACGGAAATAATAATAATTTGTATTTTAACTTTATATTATTAGCGTCTTTATGTTTTCTAAAATAAATTTGGGTAATTAAAATTATAAACCAAACAATAAGAATAGCACCTGTTGCTATAGTAAGTAGATACATAATAGCATTTTGTGGGAATAAGTAGTTAATCAATACTGATAATGCTATAGCTATTGATGTAGCTAAAATAGCGCGTCTAGGAACGTGTGAGCCAGATCTTGAACTAACAAAATACCTTGGAGCATGTCCATTTTTGGATAAGTTAAATAACATTCGCGAAGCACTATACAAACAGCTATTAAATGCGGATAATGCAGCAGTAATTGCAACCATATTCATAGCACCAGCAGCAGCTGCAAACCCCATCTTTCTAAAAATATCAACGAATGGACTGATATTGGTAGATAAGTTCTTAAAAGGGTAGAGTAATATAATTGCAAGCATTGTTAGGATATAAAATAATAAAATACGAATTATTACACCATTTATCGCTTTTGGTACATTTCTTTGCGGGTTTTCAGCTTCTCCAGCTGCAATACTTACAAACTCGCTACCACCAAAGGAGAATACAACTATAACAAATGAAATTGCAAAACCTTTGTAGCCACCAGCAAAAAATAAATCTGGATTAAGGTATTGACCTAATTCAGGGTTATTGTTATGCCCAAAGAAAATAAGATATCCTGAAAAAAGTAACATTAAGACAATAGTTACAATTTTAATACCTGCAAACCAAAATTCAAACTCTCCAAAGGCTTTAACGCTAATTAGATTTATTGCAGTAAAGAAAATTAGTATAAAAGTACAAAGTATCCAATGTGGCACTCCAGGGATAAAATAGTCAAAAAAGACAGTTGCAGCAGTTAATTCAACCATGCATACAACAGTATACTGAAACCATGCACTCCAACCTGAAATAAACCCAGCATAATTACCAATATAATTAGTTGCATACTGACTAAAAGATCCTGGGTTTGGATCATCAACAGTCATTTCACCAAGAGCTCGTAAAATGATATAGATAACAAAGCCCCCAAGTAAATAGGCAAGTACTATAGATGGACCTGTTTGGTGTATGGATTTGGCAGAACCAAAAAATAATCCAGTACCAATAACACCACCTAAAGCAATCATTTGTAAGTGGCGATTTTTTAGTTTGTGTTCTAGTTTTTGCATGTTTTTATTCCTGTTTAAATATCTTTTTACGAACTAAATATCCTATGGATAGTGTAATAAGCCAGGCTGGGGCTATATAGACAGCTAATTTCATATTGTTCATTTGTAGCATAGTAATTATAACCAGTACAAAGAAAATAATGGCAATAATTGAAGACGCTGGATAGAGTGGCATTTTATACTTAATTTGCCGAATATCAACTTTTTTTCTAAATGAAATTTGAGCAATTAGAATTGCAATCCAATTAAGAATAGCTGCAATTGTAGCTACAGCTAACAGAATATTAAATATTTGTTTAGGGTATAAGTAGTTAAGAATAACTGCAATCATAATAAATAATACAGAGAAAATAGTTGCGATATAAGGAACGCCATTTTTACCTAAACGAGTAAATAATATTATGGCATTACCTTGTTTGCCCAAATTATATAACATTCGTCCTGTACCGTATATTCCACTATTTAAAGACGATAGTGCCGCTGTTATTGCAACCAAATTCATAACTGCGGCTGCTTTATAGATACCGATTTTAGTAAATACGTCAACAAAAGGGCTAACACTACCATCAATTTTATTCCATGGATATAAGGACATAATAATAAATAAGGTAGCAATATAAAAAATAACAATTCTAAATATTACTCCATTAATAGCTAATGGAACATTTTTTTGTGGGTTTTCAGCTTCACCAGCCGTGATACCTACTAACTCGGTGCCACCAAAAGAAAATACCACGACTACAAAAGACATTAAAAACCCTTTGAAGCCATGAGCCATAAAGCCACCATTTTGCCAGAGGTTATTTATATGTGAATTGGTATTAGTACCAAAGAATATTAGATATAAGCCAAGAAGTATTAGGGCTATAATTGTTAAAACTTTAATTCCAGCAAACCAAAATTCAAACTCACCAAAATAACGTACATTTAATAAATTAATAATCGCAAATATAGATAATATAAGAAGTGCAACTTGCCAATGAGACAAAGTAGGGAACCAGAAATCTAAAAACATTGTACTTGCGGTTAGCTCTAGCATACAAACTATAATATATAAAAACCAGTAATTCCATCCTGAGATAAAGCCAGCAAAACTCCCTATATATTTATATGAGTAATAGCTAAATGAACCAACATTTGGCTCATGTACAGTCATTTCACCTAAAGCTCTAAGTATAATATACATTATAATTCCACCAACAGCGTAGGCTAATAAAATAGAAGGGCCTGCAAGGCTTATTGATTGGCCAGCACCAAAAAAAAGTCCAGTACCAATCGCACTACCTAAGGCAATCATTAATACTTGGGCTTTAGTTAAGCGTTTGATGTGGTTGTTAAGCATATATGCAATTCCTCATTTTAAAGAGTTATTCCAAATTCGGTATAAATAGGTTGGCAGGTTTCAGGCAGTGGGGGATTTACACCCACTAAAATTCTTTTAAAATTAGCTTCAATATTATGAAAATCACTCCCGATACTTGATAACAATCCTGTTAGTTTAGCAATGTGGGCTATATTCATAACATCATCCCTCGAGTGGGATGAGCTAACAACTTCAATACCTCGACCGCCATATTGTTTGAATTCATCAATTAATCTTAGTAGTTTGGTACGCGTGAATTTATAACGACTAGGATGGGCAATTACTGCTATTCCTCCACTATTAGTGATCCATTTAATAGCACCTTCTAGACTTGCCCACTGCTGTACTACATAGCCAGGTTTACCAGGTGCTAAGTATTTATCAAATGCTTTACCAGGTTTGGCATAGCCATTATCAATTAAAAACCTATTAAAATGTGTGCGACTAAGCGCTTTTGCATTCTCACAGTAAGCCATAGCTCCTTCAAAAGCATTTGGTATACCAATCTTAGCTAAATTACTAGCTATTCGTCTACCGCGATCAATGCGGGAGTTTCGCATAATTGCTAGATTATTTACTAGCTCTTCATTAGTCTCATCAACATTAAGTCCCAAGATATGAATAAGAGTATTTCCTGTCCATGTAACTGATATTTCAACACCACCTATAAAACCTAAACCAATTTCATTAGCGTAGGCTCTGGCCTCAGACACACCATCAACAGTATCATGATCAGTTAGAGCAATATATTTGCTACCATTAGATTTGGCCAAATTAAGAAGCTCTTTTACCGGTAGTGCCCCGTCTGAATGATTTGAATGACAGTGAAAGTCAATAGGAATGAAATTTATCAGAATATTGGGCATATATATACTTTTCTTAAATTAAATTATACAGGAGTAATGATTTATAGCCAATCAAAATTTTTCGTACTCATGCTGTTATTTTACCATACGTATTAGGCCTTAAGGTTAGTTAAATCGTTAGGTATAAATAATTAAGCTAAACTTATCCTAAATAGGATAAAATCACCTACTGGAATATGTAATATAAATAGACATACTTGGGAGGATTAAAATGCATAAAGTTTTAGTTATGGGCGCTGGTAAAATCGGGGTTACTGTTGCAGCCCTTTTGAATCAAAGTGGTGATTATTTAACTTATGTCAGTGATCTAAATCCACCTAATGAACTCCCAAAAACCTCTAAAAATCCAATTCAATTTGTTGCTGGAAATATCAAAGAACCAGAAAAAATTAAAAAATTTATTAATGATAATAAAATTGAAGCTATTGTTTCATGCCTACCATTTAATTTAACACTTGAAGTTGCCAAAATTGCTCATGCTTGTGGGATTCATTATTTCGACCCAACAGAAGATGTAGCAACTACCGATGCTGTTACTGAACTTGCTAAAACAAGTAAATCTACATTTGCCCCACAATGCGGTCTTGCTCCTGGGTTTATTAGTATCGCGGCAAACTCTTTAACTGATGGCTTAGATGATATTAATATAGTAAAAATGCGCGTTGGAGCTCTTACTCAAAGTACTAGTAATTCCCTAAAATATGCCTTTACTTGGTCAATTGATGGCTTAGTTAATGAATATATCCATCCATGTGTTGTACTTCAAGATGGTGAAAAGAAATCAATTCCAGCTATGGGTGGTATTGAAAGTATCACTATTGATGGCGATATTTATGAGGCGTTTTATACTTCTGGTGGTGTTGGTTCAATGGCTGACACTTATCTTGGGCGTGTAAAATCGCTTGACTATAAAACAATGCGCTACCCAGGGCACTGTGAAAAGATGACTTTCTTACTTCAAGACTTGAAGCTTAGGGAGCGTCCAGAATTGCTTAAGGAAATATTATCCCAAGTAATTCCACATGTTGAAGATGATAAAGTAGTTGTTTATGTATCAGCAGAGGGTTATGTAAATGGTCGCTTAACTGAAAAAACTTATTCTAATATCTTATATCCAATAACTATTGATGATAATACATTTACAGCAATCCAAATGACTACTGCATCAGGTATATGTACTATTATTGATTTGGTTGTAAAAGAGAAAAAGCTATCAGGGCTAGTAAAACAAGAACAAGTTTCATTAAATGAGTTTATCAATAATCGTTTTGGATCATATTATAAAAAAGGGATTAAATAAATGGATTTGTTAAATAAATTTGGTTGTACTGGTCGTATGTCAGGTACTGCAATTGGTATGGAATGGTTCAGTAGTAACAATCTATTAGCATCATTTAGCCCAAATGATAATAGTAAAATTGGTGAAGTAGAACAAACTACTGCTGACCAATTAGAAGTAATAATTAAACGTTCACAAGAAGCATTCCTAAAGTTTCGTGATGTACCAGCACCTAAACGCGGTGAATTGGTGCGTCAAATAGGAGATAAACTTCGCATTCATAAAAAAGACCTTGGACTATTAGTGGCTCTTGAAATGGGTAAGTCTATTGCTGAGGGAGAGGGTGAAGTACAAGAAATGATAGATATGGCTGATTATTGTGTTGGTCAATCACGAATGTTATATGGTCTAACTACTCATTCAGAACGAGCTAGTCATCGCTTATACGAGCAATGGCAGCCTTTAGGGATAGTTGGAGTATTCTCAGCTTTTAATTTCCCAGTTGCTGTATGGGCTTGGAATGCTTTTATAGCAGTTATATGTGGCAATAGTGTTATCTGGAAACCTTCTCCAAAAACTCCAATATGTGCAGTTATTACTCATAAAATTTGTGCTGAAGTTTTAGCATCTAATGGATATCCTGATGTATTTTCGCTAGTTACCTCAAATGATATACCACTATCACAAAGTATTATTAATGATAAAAGAATTCCGTTAATTTCGTTCACCGGTTCAACTAAAGTAGGGCGTGAAGTTGGAGCTAGTGTTGCTAAACGTTTCGGTCGTTCTATTCTAGAATTAAGTGGTAATAACGCAGTTATACTTGATGAAAGTGCTGATCTAAAAACTGCATTACCAGCCCTGGTATTTGCAGCAGTAGGAACTGCTGGGCAAAGATGTACCACCCTTAGACGTTTAATTATCCATAAAGATATATATGATAAAACAGTTTCTTTGCTAAAAAATGCTTATGCACAAATAAAGATTGGAGATCCATCCAATCCAAGCAATCACATGGGGCCATTAATTGATAAAGACGCAGTTAAATTATTTGAGAATGCTATTAATCTTGTAAAAAGTGAAAATGGTAAAATTATCTATGGTGGCAATGTCATCAAAGGCGAAGGTAGTTTTGTAGAGCCAACTATTATAGAAGCTAAGCCACATTTTAAAACTGTAAATGAAGAAACATTTGCACCTATATTATACGTTATGCCTTTTAGTAATATTGAAGAAGCAATATCTATCAATAATCAAGTAGCTCATGGTCTATCTTCAGCAATATTTACCCAAGATATGCGTAATATGGAATATTTTTTATCAGCTCACGGTAGCGACTGTGGTATTGCTAATGTTAATATTGGTACTTCTGGAGCTGAAATCGGCGGGGCATTTGGTGGTGAAAAAGACACTGGTGGTGGTCGGGAATCTGGAACTGACTCTTGGAAAATGTATATGAGACGCCAAACGGTTACAATTAATTATGGGAGTGAATTAACCTTAGCTCAAGGTATTCAATTTAATCTTTAGGAGATAAATAATGCCACTTGAACAATTATTTGATAATCTGTGGACTCAGTATATAGTTGAAAGTCCAGATGCAAAAGAAATTTATGATTTGTTTGTAGCTCATGGTGAAATAGTAGTTAATGATCATATTGCAATACGTACTTTTGATGATGCACGAGTTAATATTAAAGTTTTAGGACGTTTTTTCGAGGATTTAGGCTATAAAGAATGCGGAGAATATAATTTCGCAGTTAAAAAACTTTATGCCAAACATTATGAACATACAAATGATGAAACAAAACCAAAAATTTTTATTAGTGAATTGATAACTAGTGAGTTTAGTCCATTTGTTCAAGATACAGTAAAGAAGTTAATTGATTCTATACCACGAACTAAATTAAACTCTTCAGAGTTGCTTTATTCTGGAACTCTATGGGGTGAACTTGATTATGATGTTTATCAAAAGCTTTTAAGTGAATCAGAATATGCTGCATGGCTATATGTTTTTGGATTTAGAGCTAATCATTTCACCGTGTTTTTAAATTATATGACTAAATTAAAATCTGTTGAAGAAGTTAATAAATTTATCAAAGCTAATGGTTATAAATTAAATTCATCAGGTGGCGAAATAAAAGGAACTACTGCTGATTTGTTAGAACAATCTAGTACTATGGCAAATGAGGTAAAAGTTAAATTTAAACAAGGTACGTATAGTGTCTTAAATAGCTATTATGAATTTGCAAGGCGCTATCCAAAGCCAGACGGTAAACTATATCAAGGATTTGTAGCAGCATCTGCTGATAAAATTTTTGAAAGCACTGATGTTACTACTAAATAATTTTATATTAAATTTTAAACATTAACAAAGGGATTTTAATGGCACGCGTATATAATTTTTCTGCAGGACCTGCAGCACTACCTGAATCTGTATTACAAAGAATGAAGGATGAGGTTTTTAATTGGCAAGGTACGGGCGTATCGATAATGGAGATTGGACATCGTACTGCAACATTTCAAGATATGTTGGCTCTTTTAGAGTCTAAGATTAGAAAACTCATGAATATACCGAATAATTATAAAGTATTATTTTTAGCTGGTGGAGGGCAGGGGTTGTTTAGCTTAATCCCTATGAATCTTACAGCTAAAAATAAAGCAGTTGATTATTTTGTAACAGGGATTTGGTCTGATAGAGCAGCTAAATATTCTAAACGTTATGCTGATGTTAATGTAGTTACCACTGCAACATCATCAAATATCCCTGATAAAAGCACATGGAAACTTAATCCAAAAGCAAAATATGCTTTTTATTGCCCTAATGAAACAATAAACGGAATTAGCTTCTCTCAAATTCCAAATACAGGAAACGTACCACTCGTAGCAGACTTAACATCTTGTATATTATCACAAAACATAGATGTGAGCCGTTATGGAGTTCTATTTGCAGCAGCTCAAAAGAACCTTGGTATTGCTGGAATATCTTTATTGATTATCAGAGATGATCTTCTTGATGAAGCATATGATAGTGTACCTGATGTATTTAACTTCAAAAGCCAAAGTGAAAATAAGTCACTACTAAATACGATTCCAACATTTCCTGTATATATGATGGATTTAATTGTTGATTGGGTAAATGAACAAGGTGGCGTAGCTAAAATGGAACAAAATTCTTTAGCTAAATCTAGTAAACTCTATAAAGCAATTGATGAAAGTTCTTTTTATAATAATCTAATCGAAATACAATATCGCTCACGAATAAATATACCATTTTCACTTCCGACTCAAGAGTTATTGGATAATTTCTTATTAGAAGCAGAGAGGGAGGGTCTCAAATATCTAGCAGGTCATGCATTAGTTGGTGGAGCAAGAGCGAGTATGTATAACGCCATGCCTGAAGCTGGTGTTAATAGCCTAGTTGATTTCATGAAGTATTTTGCATCTAAGTACGCCTAAAGATGGTGTCGGTTAACTTCGGGGCAAATGCTTTAATCCAGTTATTTAAAGACACCATTACCAAAAATGGCTTTATAGGTGATTTTCACACTGATTATGCCAATCGCTTACTAAATGCAACTGACAACAGTATTTATGAATTATTACCAGAAGCTGTAATACAACCATCAAATGCCGCTGATGTTGAACTTATAATCAATACATCAAATCAAGAGCCATTTAAAAATCTAAAATTTGCACCACGAGGTGGTGGTACCGGCACTAATGGACAATCATTATCCGATAAAATAATCATTGATTTTAGTCGCTATATGACGCGTATTATTGATTTTAATTTAGATCAAATGACCGTAGTAGTTGAACCTGGTGTAATTCTTAGTGATCTAAATAGGTTTTTAGCCAAGCATGGGGTGTTTTTTGCACCAGACGTATCAACGGCCAATAGAGCAACCATTGGTGGAATGATTGCAACAGATGCTGCTGGTAAAGGTTCGTTTATTTATGGTAAGACTTCAGATCATATTGTTAGTTTGGATCTTGTTCTTGCTAATGGTAATAAAATAAGTACTTCGATGGTTAATACACATGACCTATCAGCTGAAACTAGTAATAACAAACTATATAAAGAAATAGTTAGCTATCTTGAACCAGTACAAAATGAGATAGCAGAACGTTTCCCGCCACTTAAACGTCCATTATCGGGTTATAACATTAATCAGTGTTATAAAAACGATAATTTTGATCTTAGTCGTCTAATTTGCGGCTCAGAAGGCACTTTGGGGTTAGTTACCTCAGCAACTCTTAAATTATTACCGATACCTAAATATAAGAATTTAATTGTAATTCATTATGATAGCTTTATTGAAGCACTAAAAGATGCTAAGTTTTTAGCTAATTATCACCCATTAGCAATTGAAGCGGTTGATGAAAAAGTACAAAAAAGTGCTATGAGCCTTCCAAATTGGCCAATATTGGCTAAAATGCTAAATTCGATAGATAAAAACTATGTATCTAATTTTATGGAACTAGTTGATGATGATAAAGAATCATTGGATGAAAGAGTTATCAAACTCAAACTTGATTTAGATAATAAAAATGCTAATTATGTAGTTATTACTGAACCATCACAAATTACCCAATTATGGTCAATTCGCTCTTTGGCGGTAGGCTTGGCAGGGAAGATTTCAGGAGTACAAAAACCTGTTGCATTTGTAGAGGATGCTATTGTACCACCAGAATATTTAGCAAATTTTGTAGCTGATTTACAAACTATGCTAGTACAAAAGAAATTAAATTATGCAATGTATGGACACGTTGATGTTGGATGTATCCATGTAAGACCAGCGCTTGATATGCAAAATGAAGCTGATAGAGATCAAATTCGCCCAATTACTGAAGATGTAATTACTTTACTTAAAAAATACAATGGTATCTTATGGGGTGAACATGGTAAGGGCTTTAGAGGGGAGTTTGTACCTGAGGTCTTTGGTCCTGTCTTATACCCCATATTATGTAAAATAAAAGCTTTATTTGACCCACATAATAAACTAAACCCAGGTAAGTTAGCATCTATTGATAGTTCCCATAAACTAACTAAAATTCATGAAGTTCCTATGCGAGGTAATTTTGATGAGGCTATACCTATTCTCGAGCAACAACAGTATGTCGGTGCTATGCTATGTAATGGAAACGCTGCGTGTTTTAATAATGAACCTACTAATGTAATGTGTCCATCATATAAAATAACTAAGGATAGAATTCATTCACCTAAAGGCAGGGCAATGCTTGTTAAAGAATGGCTACGCAAAAAGTCCAGCCCTAAAGGTAGCGAAATTGCAAAAATGGCATTTGATGCTATGAATGGTTGCCTTGGTTGTAAAGGATGTGCTGGTAAATGTCCAACAGGTGTTAGCATTCCTGATTTACGTAGCAAATTTTTAGATACTTATCATACTGAATATAAAAAACGCACTATTTCTGAATATTTAAGTTGTTATATAGAACACTTATTACCATATATCGCCAAATTTCCAAGACTATGGAATTTTAGTGTGCGTAATCATTTAATTCCTAGTTTTGGAATGAGCCATCTACCTACATTTAGCTCAAATATACCATTACTTAAAAAACTAAAACAACAAAATATAGCGATATATAATGATACAGCTCAAATAGCTAGCTTTTCTAATGCCCCGGTAGTTATTTATGCCGATGTTTTTACTGGTTTACTAGAGCAAAAAGTGCTATTTGCATTTATTGATACGATAAAAAAACTTAATATGACACCTTATGTTATTAATCCAACTCCAAGCGGCAAGGCTTTGATAGTTGGAGGGATGATAGCTAAATTTAAAAATAATGCCCAAAATTTGAGCAAATTATTTGTACCTATTATGGATAAAAATATTCCAATAGTAAGTCTCGAAAATACAGTAGCTTTAATGTTTAGAGATGAAATTAATAAATTTGCTACGCCACTTAATGGCAAAGTCTTAACCATAGCAGAATTTTTATCTCTAAATATAGATAAACTATCAGATCTTAAAGTTAATAATAATTATATACTATTACCGCATTGTACCGAACAAGCTATTCATCCAGTGGAAGCTATACATTGGGTAAATATTTTTGCTAAAACTGGTAGTTCTCTTCAGGTTAAAAACCTGGGCTGTTGTGGAATGGCTGGTACTTATGGACACAAAAAGGAGCATCAGCAAAATTCTGAGGGGTTGTTTGATATGAACTGGAAGGCACATATAGCTGATAATGTATTAGCTACTGGTTTTTCATGTCGCTGTCAAAGTAAGCGCTTTGCTGATACTATATTGCCACATCCAATAGAGATGCTTTCTAGAGCAACTAAAATATAACCGCGTAAAATAAAGTATAAATATTACAAGATTAAAATTATCCCTGTTAGTATATGATTATGCTTGTTCATTTTAGCATACATTAACTCAAGGGATTGAAGCACATGAATATTAGAACACTAATTAAAAAACTAATAATACTTTCATTATTAGCCTACCTATCAGGTTGCAATTCAAATACCAGCAATAGTGCTAATGGAGCAATGTCTGGTAAAATCGAATCACGCAATATCTCAGTATCTCAAATAGCAAAGAATGAAGCCAATACATCCTACCAAGGTTCACAAGCATATAATAGCTCTCTTTATAGTGGTGAAGACGTTAATGGCCAAACAGGTACTTTGACACTAAGTAAGAGTTTAATTGCTAGTTCTGGCATTACTAAAGATATGGATCTTAACTTTAATCTAGTGTACTCTAGCTCTGGCGCTAAATCTATTGGAACATTGGGATTACATAACGGCTGGGACTTGCAACTATCTAAAGTGGTTGGTAATAACTCTGTCAATATTGATGGAAGTAATTATGTTATTGATCCCACTTGGAGTGATGAGAGTGGTTATAAATCAGGTCTTAAATATATAAACAATCATGCAGTTAAGTTTACTCAGTACTCCAGTGATCAGCCATTAGTTAGCTGTCATAACACTAGTGCAAA
>CANFGS010000034.1 GCA_947446595.1 Neisseriaceae bacterium
ATCTACATTGGTATAATATGAAGCGAGTACATCAACGATTTAACAATAAACTTACGCCATTTGAATATCACTTGGAGCTTACCAAAAATGTTAAAATAGTAGCTTAATAAATATAAAATGATTTTCCAGTATGTACTTGGCTCTTACATCTTGAAATTTGTTGCAACTAAGAGTGCTAAATGTGAGAAAATCTCTAGTTCATGATAGTATCTTTATACTTAAGTAAGGTTAGTTTGTTTGAAAAAGAATTATTTTATAATGTGGAAAAAGGTTGTTTGCGTATTGTTTTTGTGGTGTTGTTTGACAACCACATATGCAAGTGAAGATGATGCTACAACAATACAAGTTCCAGTGACTGGGCAGTCTCAAGACGCGATAGGTGATATGCTTTTACAGTCAATAAGTCTTATTGGTATTCCGTATCGTTGGGGTGGTAATAACCCACAGCAGGGAATGGATTGTAGTGGATTTATTCATTATGTATTTAAAAAGTCATTAGGAATTGATTTACCACGTACAGCAGCACAAATGGCAAAAGTTGGTATAAGGGTTAGTTTGGATGAGTTAGAACCTGGGGATTTGATTTTTTTTACTATTCATCATAGATATATAGATCATGTGGGGATGTATATTGGAAATAACAAATTTATTCAGTCGCCACATACGGGTGACTCAATAAAAGTAACAGAATTTAATAGTACCTGGCGATCTATGGTAACTGGTGTTAAGCGTATCGTTCAGGAAGATGACTCAGGAAATGGTAATACAACTTTAGAGAGCTTCCAGGATGTTAATGATGAAGCATTGCCTGTTAGAGCCGGGTATTCAAGACATAGAGTGTCAAAATCGCGTAGGCATCATAGAACCTCGGTAGCTAAGTCACATGGAGCAAATGCTTCTCATAAGGCTACTAAAGCTCGGCATAAGAAAAAACATGGATAAAACTTGGTATTCATCGGACGGTAAAATAATCTCCTGCACTGAGAAAATAAAAGTGATGCAGCAAAATATTGATGAATTACGCCAACTTGCACAAGATGCTTTTGAAGACGGAGTTCTTATGGGGGTTGATCCTAATCAATTACGAGAGTGCTTTGTGAGTTTAATGAAGAAATTGGATAATTCATATCCTAATAAGAAATAACTAAAGGTATAATGTGTTTAATAAATTTGAAATTACTGTAGGTCTTCGCTACCTAAGGGCAAAACAAAAAAGCAGTTTTGTTTCGTTTATTTCTTTGGTATCTATTGTAGGTATTGCTCTTGGCGTTGCGGCCCTTATTACTGTATTATCAGTTATGAATGGGTTTCAAAAAGAAATAAGAGGTAAAATTATTGGGGTTACTGCACATATGCAGTTGCTAGATGCTAGTGGTAATTTAAAGAATTGGCAGCAAATTGCCGAACTTACCCATAAAAGCAATCCGCATGTTTTACAATATGCTCCATATGTAGATGGACAGGCATTGGTATCATTTGATAGTAATGTTAGCGGGGTTGTGGTTCGTGGTATTGAGCCTACATTTGAACGTGGTGTTGATAATATTGATGAGAATATGGTACAAGGAGCTACGAAAACTCTTGAAAGCGGAGCATTTAATGTTGTAATTGGTTCTGGTTTAGCCAAGCAACTAGGTGTTGAAGTAGGCGATAAAATTACTCTTATTACTCCAGATGGGCAGATTACTCCAGCTGGAATGCTACCAAGGGTTAAGCAATTTACCGTAAGTGGTATTTTTAATGTACATATGTATGAGTACGATAGCTCTTTGGTTCTAATTAATCTTCATGATGCCCAGGTATTGTTCAAACTTGCTGATGGTGTAACTGGCATAAGGCTAAAAGTGGATGATGTAATGCAAACTCAAAAGATAAAATACGCATTAGAAGGTTATTTGCCAGAAAATATAATTATTACTGACTGGATTGAACAACATCAAAATTATTTTTCTGCCGTAGAGTTAGAAAAGAAAATGATGTTTGTTATTTTAACTTTGATTGTAGCAGTTGCAGCGTTTAATCTAGTATCGACTTTAGTTATGACGGTTAATGATAAAAAGACTGATATAGCGATATTAAGGACTATGGGTGCAAGTAAACGAAGCATCATGCATATCTTTATAATTCAAGGTGGAATATCAGGGATTATTGGGACAGTATCTGGTACTATACTTGGGATTATTATGGCACTAAATGTGGGTAGTATAGTTCATTTTATTGAGACAATTACTGGAACCAAATTAGTTAATGCTGATGTATATTTAATTGATTATCTACCATCGCAAATTATTCCTAGTGATGTAATTAGTATATTTATTGTATCGATACTTCTAAGTATTGTAGCTACACTATACCCAAGCTATAGTGCTTCAAGAACCGATCCTGTGGAGGCACTTCGTTATGAATAATGTACTTAGTTGCCAAAAACTATATAAAAGCTTTAACCAAGGTGGAGTTGAATTAAATATCCTTAATGGTATTGATTTTCAGGTTGCACCAGGTGAGACCGTTAGTATTACAGGTAGCTCAGGAAGTGGTAAGAGTACCTTATTACATTTATTAGCGGGTCTTGATAAAGCTACTGGTGGAGAGATTATTATTAATGGTAATGATTTTAGTAAACTAAATGATAATCAAATTTGTGCTATTAGAAATCAAAACCTGGGGTTTATATATCAATTTCACCATTTATTACCTGAGTTTACGGCGCTTGAAAATGTACTTATGCCAATTATGATTAGTGGCTATATTAGTGAAGCTAAACGCAATCATGCACTTGAATTACTAAATAGGCTAGGTTTGTCTAAAAGAACTAAGCATTTTCCGGGGCAGTTATCTGGAGGTGAACGTCAGAGAGTCGCAATTGCGAGAGCCGTAGTAAATAGTCCAAGTATTGTATTTGCCGATGAACCTACAGGAAATCTGGATAATCAAACTAGTAATCATGTTCTAGATATATTTTTTCAGTTACAAGAAGAATTAAAAACGAGTCTAGTAATTGTTACTCATGATAATGAGATTGCAGCTAAAGCCGCTAAGCGTTATCGCCTTCATGATGGTAAATTGATAAATCTTGCGAGCATAACTGGCTGATTAAATTTCAAAATAATTTATTTCTAATAAAACAATTCAAAAAAATTGCACATTTAGAAGATATTGAGTTAAAATTTAATAGCTCTTAAAAATATCTATTATAGAAAGTCTTGTGATGAATAGTGAAATTCGTCTTGGATATAAGCTTTATGTACTGGCATTGCTGTTTGCGTTATTGTCATTTTTCTTTCAGGTGGTTCCAATTAATACTTCGGACTATTTTGAAGCTACTTTGGGTTTAAGTCAGAACCAAGTAGTAAATTTAACTTCATTGTATTTTATTAGCTATGCTGCTTTGCAGATACCAGGTGGGGTGTTTTTTGATAAGTTTGGACTTAAATTAGTTCTACCAATAAGTATTGCCATAACAACATTGGGGGCTGGGTTGTATTTTTTGAGCTCAAATCCATTTATGCTTGGTTCAAGTAGGTTTATTACAGGAATCGGTTGTGCGGTTAGTTATATTTCTGCAATATATGTAGCAATAAAATTCTTGCCAGCAAAGTGGTTGCCGTTATTAATTGGTATTCTTGAGTCTTTCACAGGGTGTGGGTCTGTTATTGCGGCAGAACCATTTAAGTATCTAATAACTCATTATGGCTTTGATTTTTCTGCTTATATTGTGGTCGGTTTTTGCATGTTTCTTTTACTAATTTCATTAGTATTAGTCCGCAATATAAAACCTGAGCCAAAAAAACAAGTTACGATTATTGCAGCATTTAAGTCTGCATTTCAACTTTTTAAAAACAAGCGCTTAATTTGTGTATTTATTTACTCATTTACTACTTGGTTGATTATAATGTCTTTTGCGGGATACTGGCTCAAAAACTATCTAATTCACGTTCATGAGTACTCTGAAGTTCAAGCACTAGATTTGATTCAGGTTTATTGGGCAAGTTTCATGATTGCTAGTATATTAGTTAGTATAATGATAAAAGATATTGCTTCAGCAAAAATCATCATATGTCTATTAGCAGGTTTGGGATTAATTACTTATTTTCTAATGGCAATTCCTATTGTTTTTAGCCATCATGGAGTATTAATTGTAGTAATTTGTGGTGGTATTTCAGCTTCAGGTGTAATTGTAGCATTTTCACTAGTACCTAGGCTTGCTCCACCTGAACTAAGTGGGTCTGTTGTAGGTATGAATAATACTTTTATTGTGTTGGGGGGATTTTTGGGGCAGGTTATATTTGGCTATGTTCTTGAGCATTTTAATATCGCTAATATTTTTGTGAATTATGACTTTGGTATTCTTGAAACACATTACTACACTGCATTACTGATATACCCAATATTTACCTTGATAGCATTTATAGCAATTATTTATGTTGTTTGGGGTAAGTTAGGTAGCGGGAAAATTTAAATTTTACCATCATTATTCAATAAGCTATCAATATCAACATCATTACTACTCTCAGTTTGAGGTTTGCTTTCGTTTGCTCCTTGTAGGTAGAAATCACGAACTGTTGTGTATGGATCAAGTGATGTGTCTAATACATCATCATAATCAAGATATTGTGATCTAGCATTAATAGCATTAGTAGCAAATAAGCCAACAGATATATAGTTTTGTTTTGGTATAATCCACCAGGTTGGGTTAAAGAATGTATCTGGTATTAAACCAACAGCATCTCTAACGGTTGAAGGTCCAAGAAATGGTAAAACAATATAACTACTATTTTTCCAACCATAGGCTTTAAATGTTTTACCAAAGGAGTTTTTTTCTTGGGGTAACCCAAGACTTGTGGACACATCAATTAACCCAACAAGACCAATGGTAGAGTTAATTGCGATACGCATGATGTTATGCATTGTTGATGTACCCTCTAATTGAAGTATATCATTACCAAGAGTCACGAAATCACGTAAGTTATTAAAGAGGTTTTGGATAACTGATCTAACAGGCTTTGGAGTATAGGTAACATAAAAAACTGTAGTTGGACGTATAAAGTTTTTGTCTAATGTTCTATTCATGCGAAATGCATTGCGGTTATAGTTTTCAAATCTATCATTTAGTAAAGTACTTGATTCATAAATAGCAAAGCTAGAGGAATATGAAAATATCAAGATAATACATAAGGTGGCCTTTAATAATCGATGCATTTTTATGATATTAGTCCATTTGTAGGGTTATTTGATAGAGTTTGCAGAAATTAATTATTGGCTCAGATAGATTAATAAAGTTAATTTTGCAGTTATTGTGTATGCAATTTGTTTTTAATTCTATCAAAAACGCTAGTCCTGCAGAATCTATATTACTAACATCAGATAAATCCAGCGTAATTGAACCCCCAGAATTAATATGTTTATTAAATTGCCTAAGTAATTTAGTAACATTATTGATCAATAGAGAGTTCTTTAATTTATATTCATGCATTATGTGTTTTTTGCTTTTAATGCATTTACTTTAGTTTGTAGTTGTTTGATTAAACCTTCAATTTTATCTGATTGAACAACTTCATTAAATTGGTTACGATATGTAGTAATTAGACTAGCATTTTCAATTTTAATATCATACGCTTTCCATGATGCATCTTCAGATACTTTAGCTAAATCGTATTCTACTTTAATTGGTTGTGCATTTGGGTTGGCACTTGGTAATAAAACTTGAGTTATAACCTTAGATTTTTTGCCATCTATAGTACTATTCGTTAAAGTAATTTGAGCTCCCTTAAATTTAGATAATGCTGTTGAGTAGGTGTAAATTAATAGTTCCTTAAATAGATCAACTAATTCATTTTGTTCGTCGTTTGAGGCTAGTTTCCAATTATTGCCCATAGCGTAGCGAGTCATTAGATTAAAATCAAATTGCGGAGCTGCGGCAGTATTAATTAGGTTAGCGGTTTTGCTCTTAGGTACACCTTTATTAACTGCTTCAAGAACTTTTTTGGTTGTATCACTAACTACTCCACATGGAGATGTTGGTTCACATTGTGTTATATCAACAATAACTCCACTAACAAACTCTTTAGCAGCAGTTGCGGGTTTAGAGGCTGCATCTTTAGTTGCACTAACTGGTTTGGAAGCGGCTACTGTAGTAATACTGGTTGATGCGACTTCTTTAGCAAAAGAATTAAATGCTAAGCCAGAAAATAATAAATAAAAACAAATTCGCTTCATATTATAATCACTCCAAAAAATATTACTTAGATGTTGAGCCCGTCATAAATTTACCAATTAAATCTTCAAGAACCAAAGCTGAAGATGTAATGCTAATCGTATCTCCGTTTTTTAGTACGCTACTATCAGCTCCAGATTGAAGTGCCACGTATTGCTCCCCAAGTAGCCCAGTAGTTAAAATCTGTGCTGATGTATCACTAGAAAACTGATAACTCTTGTTAAGAGTTAGTGTAGTAACTGCTTGGTATGTTTTAGGATTTAGGCTAATATTTGTAACACGCCCCACTACAAATCCAGACACTTTAACTGGAGCATTTACTTTTAGGGAGCCAATATTATTAAACCCTGCATAAACTATATAATTATCTTTATCTGAAGAACCAAAGTTGGTATGAGTTGCAACTTTTATTGATAAAAAACCCAAACAAAAAATGCCAATTAAAACAAATATTCCAACTGAGAGATCGATAGTTAATCTTTTCATTTCTTACCTTAAAACATCAAAGCGGTTAATATAAAATCTAATGCTAAAACTACCAAAGCTGAGCTAACAACAGTTCTGGTGGTGGCGCTTGATACTCCATCAGCTGTTGGTTTTGCTATAAAACCTTGATATACTGCAATTAGAGTTACTGCTATACCAAAAATAAAACTTTTAATTATTCCGTTAATTACATCTTCATGTAATGAAACACTATCACTAATTTGTGACCAAAAAGTTCCGTTATCTAATTTAAGTAACACAACTGATACAAAATATCCACCAAATATACCAGCACTATTAAACAAACAAGCAAGTATAGGTACTGATATTATACCACCAATAAATTTGGGTGCAATGATTCGTTTTATTGGTGATACAGCCATTACACTCATTGCATCTAATTGTTCGGTTGCTTTCATAAGCCCAATCTCAGCGGTAATGCCAGAACCAGCTCGAGAAGCAAATAAAATAGCGGTTAATACAGGGCCTAACTCGCGAAGTAGTGATAATGCTACTAAAGAGCCAATCATACTAACTGAGCCAAAGCGTTGTAAGGTATTATATCCTTGTAAGCCAAGAACCATTCCTACAAACCACCCAGATATTGCTATTATTACTAAAGAACGCACGCCAGAGAAATATATTTCTTTGACTATCAGTGCCGGTTTCTTAAATGGATAAGCAAGGCTTGATATTATTTCTAAAAATAAGTTAAATATTCCACCAAGGTGAAGTATAACACTTACAAATGGATTACCAAGACTTGCTAAAAATTTAATTAGTTTTTGCACTTTATAATATTCCTAAGTAAGCATTATAGTCTAAGTTGGTTTTATATTCGAAGCTGTATGGGCCATTTACCTTGCCTTCGATAAACTGGCGTACCATAGGGTTGTCAGTATTTTGTACGTCAATTGGTGAGCCTTCAGCAATAATTTTACCATCTGCCATAAAATATATATAGTCAACTATTTTGAATGACGACTCAATATCATGAGTAACTAAAATAGATGTTTGCTTTAAAGCTTTGTTTAATTTTTGGATTAGCATAGCTGATACATTTAACGATATTGGATCTAGCCCAGTAAATGGTTCATCATACATCATTAATTCTGGATCAAGGGCCATAGAACGAGCTAGTGCAACACGTCGTGACATCCCACCTGATAGCTCCTGTGGCATAAGTTGTTCGGTTCCAAAGAGGCCCACAGCATTTAATTTCATAGCTACAATTTTTTTAATCATGCTCTCAGATAAATCGGTATGTTCTTTTAGACAAAAAGCTACATTTTCATAAACAGACATATCGGTAAATAAAGCACCAAATTGAAATAACATCCCTATTCTTTTTCTAAGTTCAAGAATTTGTTTATTCGACTGCTTGGTGATTTCTTGATTTAGTACGATAACACTACCAGAAGATGGTTTAATTTGTCCTGATATAAGCTTAAGTAGAGTTGTTTTACCACAGCCACTGCCACCCATTATAGCAATGGTTTTGCCAACGGGGATTTTGAGTGAAACGTTTTTTAATATGGGTGTATCTTCGCTATAGCCAAAGGTAACGTTTTCAACAATAACTGAGTAATCTTGCATGGGTGTCGCTATTAACAAAATTTAATGTAATATTGTAGCACATTTACCTATTAAATATGTTAGCATTAGTACCTAAAATTAATTATTATAATATGAAATTACTTTATGCTAAAAAACTATTTAAGTCTTATGCGCCTTGACAAACCAATTGGAACCTTACTACTTTTATGGCCAACGCTTGGTGCTTTGGTTGTGGCAGCTCATGGAGTACCACCTCTATATACCTTAATAGTATTTACTTTTGGGGTTTTTTTAACTAGAACTGCGGGGTGTGTTGTTAATGATATAGTTGATGCAAAATTTGATAAAAATGTAGAACGCACTAAGAATCGCCCGATTGCTAATGGTAGTATTAGTAAAATTAGTGCTTTGATAGTTGCAGTTGTTTTAAGTTTGTTGGCATTTATTTTGGCATATAAATTTCTACATAAACATACACTGTACTTAAGTATTCCAGCGTTGATAATATTTATTAGTTATCCATTTTTCAAACGTTTCTTTTCAATTCCACAAGCCTATCTTGGTCTAGCATTTAGCATGGGGATACTTATGGCATTTATGGAGATAAAGGGCAATATTAATCTAATTACATGTTTATTATTTTTTGCTAATTTGTTTTGGGTAATTGGCTATGATACTATATATGCAATGGTTGATATCAGGGATGATCTCAAAATTGGTATAAAAACTTCAGCAATTACTTTTGGGGGATTTGTAGTACCAATTATTGGACTTTGTTATTTGATTTTTTTCTTATTGTTTTTTTGGCTAGGCTCATTAATTCATCTAAATGTGGGATATTATCTATGTCTTAGTTTATCAGGTGGGTTACTAATTTATCAGATAATAAGCTTGTTACAAAATGAAAAAGATAAATATTTTAGCATGTTTTTACTAAATAATTGGGTTGGATTAATATTGTTTTTTGGTATTGTAGTTGGTATGTTTGGATAAAATTACGTATGCAAATATTGGTAAGTACCCCAGATTTTATAAAAAATATCCCGCATTGTCCAGGGGTGTATCGATTTTATAAAGAAGCTGGTGATAGTGCTTCTTTAGGTGAGCTTTTATATGTAGGTAAGGCACTTGATTTATATAAACGCGTAAAATCTTACTTTCAAAAGTCACAAACCTTATCCCCAAGAATAAGTCTTATGGTATCTAAAATACATACTATTGAGATTACATTCACTGAGAATGAAGTTTCGGCTTTGATTCTAGAAAACAATCTAATTAAAAATTTGAAGCCCAAATACAATATTATTTTTCGGGATGACAAAAGTTATCCACTACTTCGTTTGTCAAATCATACCTATCCAAAATTAGATAGCTATAGGGGTAAACCAAATGGCAAAGACAACTATTTCGGACCTTATCCAAATGGTACTGCTATACGCCAAAATTTGGATATGATAGGTCGTATTTTTAAACTTCGCACTTGTACTGATAGTGCGTTTAAAAACCGAACTCGTCCATGTGTTTTACATGAAATAAAACGCTGTACCGCTCCTTGTGTTAATTTGGTAAGTGAGGCTGATTATCATGATCAGGTAACACAAACAATTGATTTTCTGAATGGTAAATTTGCTAAAGTAATTGATAGTTTAACTACTCAAATGTATGATTTCGCAGAAAAAATGGAGTTTGAACAAGCCGCAGTAATTAGGGATAGACTTGGTATAATCAAACATATAAGCGCTAATCAAATAATCAATAATTATAATGAGCCACTAAGTTCTGATCTTCTTTTGTGTGATAATTCTGCAAATAAGGTATTTATCTACTTGATAATTTTAAGAAACGGCTTATATATAGGAGATAAGCATTTTATTTTAGATAATGTTGATAATGATATTACCAGTGTTTTTGAAATATTTTTAGAAAGTTATTACCTAGAAGATGGTAGTACCAAACAGATTTATTGTGAATTTAATTTATCAGGTGAATTTAAAGATTTATTTTTTAAAGCCGTTGGAATTAAAATTGCACCTACAAAGAGTACTCAGGTACAAAAGTTATATCAGATGGGGCGTGTTAATTTAAATAGAATTATCGAGCAAAGCTCTAAAGGTTTAGAGGCTAATGCCGATAAAATAGCAGCTCTACTGGGTATTGAGTCACTAAAGCGTATAGAATGTATAGATATTAGTCACAATCATGGGGAAAATACGGTAGGTGGTCTTGTTGTATACAGTGATGGAATAATAGATAGCTCAAAGTATCGTAAGTATAATCTCAATCAAGATCATAATAAAGTGGCTATTAATGGCAATGATCTAATTGCGATGGAGACGGTTCTTCGGCGGCGTTTATCTAATACGGAAATACCATTGCCAGAGCTTATTTTGATTGATGGTGGTAAATTGCAATTAGAAACACTAAAAATGGTTTTAATTGATATGAATCTATATGATAAAATAAGGTGCTTGGGAATATATAAGGGTGACCATAGAAATCCGCTTTTTGACCGCCTACTTTTGGAGGATGGTCGAATAATTAGCTATGATGCTTCGATATTTGGACTGTTGCAATCTCTGCGCGATGAAGCTCATAGGTTTGCTATTACAGGACATCGTAAGCGTCAAATTAAAAAAATGACGACTTCAGTACTTAGTGAAATCCCCAATTTGGGAGTGCAAAAAAAGCGTGCTTTATTGGCACATTTTGGTAGTGCAAAGGCTATTGCTGGGGCTAAAATAGAAGAACTAAAACAGGTAAATGGCATTGGTAGTATTCTGGCTAATCAGATATATTCTTTTTTCCATTAACATTTGAAGTAATTAAATATGTTAAAAAAAATGACAATCCCTCTTTTACTGACTTGGATAAGAATATTCCTAGTGCCTATTTTTATAGGTATTTATTACTTGCCAGATGCGTGGCTTAGTATGGTCAACAAAAACTTGGTAGCTACTATTATATTTGTTTTTGCAGCGTTTACTGATTATCTCGATGGATACTTGGCGCGGTTGTTGAAGCAAGAAACCTCTTTTGGAGCTTTTTTAGATCCAGTTGCGGATAAGGCAATTGTTGCTGCTAGTTTGGTAATGCTCGTAAATATGCAAAGAACCTTCGTGTTTGCTGCAATTATTATAATAATCCGAGAAATTGCAGTATCAGCACTAAGAGAGTGGATGGCACAGCTTGGTGATACTAAGAGTGTAGCTGTTGCTTATGTTGGTAAATTAAAAACTAGTTTACAGATGTTAGCGATTGCACTTTTATTATTTGATTATCATGGTAGCTTCATAAATACTAATTATATTGGTAACTTTTTTATGCTTTTGGCCGTGGTTATAACGGTTATTTCTATGTTTTATTACTTGAAACAAGCAAAAAAACACTTTTAATTGCGACAGCATAAGCTTTGCGATAACCCTTAAGGAAACTAAATGACAAAAAAACCCTCTACTGAAAATTTGTTGGTTACTAAACCAAAGACGACAATTGTTAAGTCAAAGAATTCCGCTCGTGGTGGTGCTAAATTAGAACAAGATTTTGAAAATAATAGATCTGGTGATGAGCTAGAGCGTGGGAAACACCGCCGTGCTAAAGGTAAGAAGAGTGGTAAAGAAGATGGTACAGCTCATAATGACGTAAATAAGTTGATGCGCTTGGTTAGTTCTGGTACCGAAAACTTATCTGTTGATGAATTAAATAAGCTTGAAGAACAAAAAAGAAAGCTCCGTTACCTGCTAGGTAAAGGTAAAGAGCGTGGTTATGTAACAAATTCTGAAATTAATGATAATCTACCTGATCATATTACTGATCCTGAGATAATTGACCAGATCATTATGATGATTGAGACTATTGGTATTAAAGTATTTGAATACGATCCTAGTCGTGAGGAGTTGTTATTATCAGGTACTTCATCAGCTACAGTTGATGATGATGAATATGCGGTAGAAGAAGCTGAAAAGATTCTAGCAAGTACTACATCTGCTAATGAGTTTGGACGTACAACCGATCCAGTTCGTATGTATATGCGTGAAATTGGTACCTATGATTTACTTGATAAGACAGATGAAGCAGAGATCGCACGTAAATTAGAAACTAGTATTAAGTCAATGATTTCAGCGATTGCTGATTGTCCAAAGATTATTAATGATATTTCACGTGTATATGAAGAGGTTCTTGCGGGGCGCTTTAAAATAGAAAATTTCATTGATGAGTTTATTGATGAAGATCCAGGCAATGATCCAATTGAAGCTGAAGACCTTATTCCAGAAAGTTTGAGTGATGATGATGACGAGCAAATATCACGGGAACAACTGGAGAAATTAAAACAAAAAACTGCTGACTTTTTCAAAGATTTTAATAAATTAGTTGATAAACAAAATAAAACTATTAAAAAACATACTACCAATTCAGATGAGTATCGTTTAGTTTTGGCTGATATCACGGCATTGTTAGAAAAAATTAGGTTTACTAATAAACAAATTGAAGCCTTTTGTGATATTTTAAGACATGGACATCGTGAAATTAAAGATTATGAGAACGAAATTTTTCATATTGCTTGCGATATTATCAAAATACCTGAGGATAAATTCAGAAAAGAGTTTATCCATAATGAAACAACATGGGTTGATAAACACGTTCCTAACAAAAAATACGCTGATTTATTTAATCGTTTGAAGTACGATATTGTTGAAAAACAAGAAAAGATTAAATTAGTTGAGGCTGATTTAAGTATTAGTGTTGAAGTAATTAAAAACCTATTTAGGCAATTGCAAAAAGCAGAGCGTGAACAGAAAAAAGCTCGTACTGAGATGGTTGAATCAAATTTACGCTTGGTTATTTCGATTGCTAAGAAATACACCAATCGTGGGTTACATTTCTTAGATCTAATCCAAGAAGGTAATATTGGTTTGATAAAAGCTATTGATAAATTTCAATATCGTAAAGGCTACAAATTCTCTACCTATGCAACATGGTGGATTAGGCAGGCTATTACTCGTGCTATAGCTGACCAAGGACGTACTATTCGAATACCAGTTCATATGATAGAGACTATCAATCGTATGAGTAAAGAGCATCGTAAACTATTACAAGAAAAATCTGGTGAGCCACTAACTAAAGAGTTAGCAACACGGATGGAAATTAGTGAAGAGAAAGTTCGTAAAATCTATCAAGTTGCCCATGATTCAATATCTATGGATGCACCAATTGGAGATGAAGACGATACGAGTTTTGGTGATTTTATTGAAGATAAATCAACAGTTATTCCAGCGGATCATGGTATTGATTATAGTCTTAAAAAGACAGTACGTGAAGTTTTAGATACTTTGTCTCCTCGTGAGGCTAAGGTATTATGCATGCGTTTTGGGATTGATACGCTTACAGATCATACATTAGAAGAAGTAGGGCGTCAGTTTGATGTGACACGTGAGCGTATTCGTCAGATAGAAGCTAAAGCAATTCGTAAACTACGTCAGCCAAACCGTGCTGATAAACTAAAGAGCTTCTTAGATAGTTTTGCTCAATTAGAAAATCTTGATTTAGAGAATGTTGAGGAAGACGATGATATGTATTTCGAAGATTCTGATGAAGTGTAACAATTTATGGAGAACCCAAATTTGATGCGAGTAGCATCAAATTTGGGTTTGGAATAACTTTTACTCGTCCATTTATTATAATCCGCTTGATTGTGCGGCTCTTTTTGCAGCAAGTGCTCGACACCTTTCCCTAAAGGCAGCCAATTGCTCACGATCTACTGAGGATAATTCTTCAGATAATGAAAGACTACGGGGCTGGGGCTGCAATGAAAGACTACGGGGCTGCACAGCAGGTTGCATGGAGACACCAGACTGAGAAGATCCTGTTTCAGATAAAGCCGTTTCAGTAGCTTCACCTGCAGTAGCTTCTGCTGCAGGAGCGGCAGCTTCTCCTCCAGCAGCAGCAATTGCTCTTTGTCCCAAACCTGTAAGACGATAGGCAAATTTACTAAAATTTGCAGCAAAAATTGTTAATCCAACTTCAGTACCTATAGATGATATATCATATAATGTTTGATTTCCAGTTTTGTTACCTGCAAAACGTGTCGCTGCAGACGCAGCTCCAAAACCTCCAGCAATTACATTTGCTATTCCAATACCACCTAGTAAGCCAAATCCACCAGATCCCATAACAGTTCCTAATGCAACTGCCACAAGAGCCAAATCTGCTACATATGTTTCTAGATTTGACAACTTCATAAATCCTGGAATTGAGAAATGCCCACTTGGATCTAGATTATCAATAGGATCCCCATTACCAAAGTTGTATAAGTTGGCTACATTTACGGTATCGGCATTAATAAACCTCATTAAACCTGGACTATAGAACCTTGCTTTTAGGTATATTAAACCAGTATCTAAGTCATTATATTCCCTATCCCATAGCATACTCTTAGTTGGTGATGTAGCACTACCTTCATTCATTATCGAACCATAGCCAGTATAGCTATAGCTATTACTTACCCCTCCTGACTCATCAAACATCCCAATAGTAGAATTACCAGCAGTTAAATAACTATTACTACCATTAGCATCAAATGAAGCTATGACATTACCATTAGTATCTAACATAAAGTTTGTTGCTGATATTGATGGTAAACTAGCAGGAGTTACGCTAGTACTACTAGTAATCCCATCCACATGGCTATTATCATAATAGAAGTTGAGTATACTGGTATCTTTAGCCTGTTTGGTACTTAGCATACCATCAGCATAATAACCATAGCTACTAAGTAGTTGATTATGA
>CANFGS010000035.1 GCA_947446595.1 Neisseriaceae bacterium
TTCATAGGATTGATAGTTTCGGAAATGGTTGAAGCAGCAATGACTGAAGGAGTTGCCACTAGTGCTGCAACTGCAGCAGAAGAAGCAGCATCCTCAGCTGCAGCTGCATCTGAGGATGCTGCTGCTGGTAAAATGGTAAATCGAAATACTAAATCAGCGGGTGCAGAGGCGGCTGCTAATACTAGTGCTGCAGAAATGAGTACTCAGACTGATATATTTACTGCTGCAGAAATGAGTGCTCAGACTGATATATTTACTGCTAGAGTTCCGTTAGAAGTTGCTAGGATTGGTCCCATAAGTTATGATGATATTGTTGAATTTGTAGGTAAATATCTAGGCGATGATGCTCAATTTATTCATGATCATGCTCACGATACCCGTATTATGAATGCTGAGAGAGCTTCCCTTGCTGCCAAGAAAAATCTGAGAAATCTCAGGGTAGTTAACCGTAGAACGCTTCAATCTCTTGAGCATTATAGAAAGATTATATCATCACATAACGGTCTATATGACGAACTGCCAGAATCTCTTTATTGGTTTCTTGGACGGAATGCTTACGCGCCAGATTTATAACTGGATTTAATGACAGTCGCCACCATCCTTTACTTGACTGCACCTACCCTATAAAATAGGACAAAAAGTTAGCGAGTAATAGTGTTAAACTAGTCTTTGAGGAATAATTAAAATGGGTGAAAAAATGTCTAAAATAGAAAAAACTGATATATCTACAGCAAGAAATAAATATGATGCTGAATTTAAAAGTCAGGTAGTAGATGTCTGGAATAGTGGATCATATTCAACAATTGTAGAATGTGCAAAGAGCTACAATATAAATGAGAGTACGTTATATAACTGGTTATACAAGGATAAACAATCTCCATCAGTTTCTAACAATCAAAGCTCTGAAATAGTTAGTTTAAAAAAAGAGTTAACTAAGACGAAAATGGAGCTGGAAATATTAAAAAAAGCCGCCATATATTTTGCCAATCACGCGAGGTAAGATATATGTTTATTAAGGATAATTTATCTTGGATAAATATTGATAGTGCGTGCGATTGCTTGGAGCTAACGCGTTCAAGCTATTATATTTGGATTAAAACGACAGAATGTCGAACAATAAAAACTATTGCTAAAACCAAGCTACTGGGTCAAATCAAGGTAGAGCATCTTAAATCAAAAGGACGCTATGGCTCGATTAAAATAACTAGGATTCTGAAGAAGATAAATATAAATTGCACTCTAAATGGGGTTGCTCTGTTGATGAAACGTAATAATATTAAATCAGTTGTTAGCAAGAAATATAAGGCTACGACTAATTCTAAACATAACCTAGGTATATTTGATAATATATTGAATCGTCAATTTATAGTTCCACACCCCAATTATGCTTGGGTAAGTGATATAACCTATATTCATACAGGAGAAGGTTGGTTATATCTTGCTACAGTGCTAGATTTGTATTCTAATATGATTATTGGCTATGCTATGAGTGATAGAATGACCAAACAATTAGTAATTACTGCATTAGCAAAAGCCCTTAAGTTGAGGGGGTAGCCAATATGCATCACATGCATATAAAGCTGTGTTAGATAAGCACCAACTAATTGGTAGTATGAGCCGCAAAGGCAACTGCTGGGATAATGCAGTAGCTGAAAACTTCTTTGGAATTATGAAAAAAGAATATATCAGCCAAACTAAGTTTGAAACAAGAAATGATGCTAAGTTAGGTATATTTGATTATATTGAAGCTTGGTATAATAGGGGTATGCTTAGATATTGCACCAAATCCAACGAACTTATTTAAATCTGCTTAATTCACAAAATTCATCTTCCACAATTTCAATTAGCCATGTCGACTGTTCCAAAAACACCTGTTTTTGGAACGTATGAAATTATTTTGCTTTTTGCAACGAAAAGTATTAAAATATCGTACCAAAAATAGTACCATAACTAAATTCACCAAAACAAGCTCATGATTATGTTTTTGGAATATAATTTCATTGTTTTTACCAATGAATGATAACAATCTTTTCAGAAAGAGAAACTTATGATAATGTCTTTATTTAAGCATTTAATTTTAATCAGTACTATTACAATTCCACTAGCTAGTGCTAGTGGAATTGTACCAACTAATGATACTCAACGTTCTAAACCGAATTTATCTCAAGAAAAACTTACTCAACTTGAATCGTCTTTTGGTGGAAGAATTGGAGTTTATGCTCTTAACACCAATAATGGCCAGATAATTGCTTATCGTGATAATGAACGATTTCCTGTGCAAAGTACGATGAAGATAATTGGTGCTGCTGCATTATTGAAGTTAAGTGAAAGTAATGAAGGCTTGTTGCGAGAAAAAGTATATTATACAAAAGAGGATTTAATTGGTTGGACTCCTGTTACTAAGCTGCATTTAAATAAAGGAATGATTCTAAAAGATTTAGCAGAGGCCGCGGTTACCTACAGCGATAACACAGCAATCAACTCCATTATGAAAAAATTTGGTGGCCCTAAATTTTCGGCAAACTTCGCACACTCTATCGGTAATAGTTCATATAATGTAACACACTATGACGGATATATGAATTCTAAACCTAAAAACCCGGAAGACACTTCTACTCCTAAAGATATGGCAATAAGTGTGCAAAATTTAACACTTGGGAATACCCTAAATCAGCCACAACGACAGCTGTTAACTACTTGGATGCGAAACACTGTAACCAGTTATAAATTAATTCGAGCTGGTGTCCCAATTGGTTGGGCTGTTGCTGATAAATCTGGTGGGAGTGGTGATTATGGGGTACGTAACGATATTGGTATTGCTTGGTCTCCATCATGTAAACCAATTGTATTAGCAATATATACAGTCCAAAATAAAAAAGAAGCACAAAGTCGGGATGATGTTGTTGCTTTAACAACAAATATCATATTTGATGAATTTGCAAAACATGATAAGTGTTTTAAAAATTAACTTTTATCCCTAATTTTATCTAGTGAAAAGGAACGTAGTTGTGAAATTTGGCTATGCTAGAGTTTCAAAAAATGATCAGAGCTTGGATGTGCAGCTTCAAAAGTTAACAGCTGCTGGTTGTGAGGAAATTTTTAAAGAAAAAATATCTGGGGCAAAGGATGACAGGGCTCAATTAACGGCGTTGCTTAATAAATTACGAAAAGGTGATGTTGTTTATGTTGTTCGCTTGGATCGCCTAGGTAGAAGAATGATAAAGCTGATAGAGCTTATTAATGACTTTAAATCCCGCGGAATAGAGTTTGTCGCATTAGAAAATAATATCGATACGACCACGCCTATTGGAATGTTACTTTTTAATATCTGCGCTGCTTTTTCAGAAATGGAGCGGGAATTGATTCGTGAACGAGTTAAGGCTGGAGTAGATGCTGCGGTAGAGAAAGGCAGGAGAGGTGGTCGCCCCAAAGCCTTAACTAGCGATAAAGAAGCTATACTAAAGGCGTTAGTACAAGCTGAAAACATGTCGGTAACTCAAATATGCAAGACTGTTGGCATTAGTCGTTCAGTATATTATAGAGCAATTGAAACGTTGAAATAATTATGGAAAGACCAAGATCCTCCGGTTTTCTCTCAGACGAGCAGCGGCAAAGTTTAAGCCGCTTCCCTGAGTTTATTGATCAAGCTGATGTTATTAAGTACTTTCTACTGTCAGAGTATGACAAAATGGTAATTCCGGTTAGAAGCCATTCCTATACAAGGCTTGGGTTTGCTTTATCATTATGTGCGTTAAGATTTCTTGGGTTTATCCCTGAGGAATTATCTCTAGTGCCTGAAAATGCAATGTTATTTGTACTCAAGCAAATTAATTTAGAATCTATCCCTGTCGATTTTGAACAGTATGGGATTCGGGCACAAACAAGAACAGATCATGCTCTTCGGATTGAAAAGTATTTAAGTTTCAAACCATTTAACGAATCGGAACAAGAATCTCTAAAAGCATGGTTATTAATACAAGCGATGGAACATGACCGACCAATATTATTGTTGAGAATGGCCATAGACAAACTAAAGCAAGATCAGATATCTAGACCAACGCTAGTATTTTTAGAGCGGCTAGTTAGCTCAGTTAGGGAAATGGCTAAAAAGAAAACTTATCAATTAATGGCTGATGTTCTTTCAGACGAGCGTAAGCGACTACTAGATAACCTACTAATATCGGATAAATCAAAGGGTAAAACATTATTAACTTGGCTAAAGCAACGGGCTGTATCATCATCGCCAGAAGCCATCTGTACTACCCTTGAGAAAATTGTTTACTTAGAAAGTGCAGGTGTCGACAAATACGATTTAACAAGACTCAGTACTAACCGGCTAAAACTATTGAGTAGGCTTGGACAAACTTCAACAAACCAAGCACTACAGCGTTCAGTGCCAGAAAAACGCTATCCTGTTTTAGTTGCGTTTATGTTTCAGGCGTTAGAAGAATTGATTGACGAAGCAATAGAACTATTTGATCAATCAATAACTCAAGCTTATAGCCGAGCAAAAAACAGTTTAAAATCTCATCAAGAAAAAGTTCAAGAAAGCATAAATGAAAAGGTCCGGATTTTAAAAATCATCGGAGCAATCATATTGGATGAAAATATTGCAGATCCAGAGCTAAGGAAAGAGTTGTATGGGAAAATACCATTAGATAAATTACGGCTTGCTATTGATGACTGTGGTAAATTAATGCGCCCAGAAAATGACAAAGGACTTGATTACTTTGCCAATCGATTTAGCTATTTACGACAATATACGCCAACTTTTTTACAGCAGATACAATTTAAATCAGCCCAAGCAGACGAACCGGTAATAAAAGCCATTGAAATTATCAAGGAGATGAACCAATCTGCAACAAGGAAAGTTCCAGCTAATGCCCCAACAGACTTCGTGAATAGCTCATGGCAACAATATGTATTTAATAATGATAAAATTGAACGCCAATATTATGAGTTGTGCACTCTTTGGGAGTTAAGAAATTGCCTGCGTTCCGGTGATGTTTGGGTTGATGGTGGCAGACGTTATAACAACCCTGAGCATTATCTAATCCCTAAATCAATATGGCCAGAAATGAAAGCCGACGCTTGTAACCTACTGCAAATTTCTGATGGTGGCACGAAGTTATTAAATGACCGACAAGCAGAGCTAAAGTCTCTGTTTACTCAACTTGACTCTCAAATTATCAATGATCCAAACATTAAGATTGTTGATAAGCAATTAGTTATTACACCGTTGGATGGTGCAGATGAACCAGAAAGTTTAAAAGAATTACGCCAACTAATTTCAGAGCGATTACCTAAAGTAGGATTGACTGATATAGTCATGGAGGTAGATGGTTGGCTTGGAATCTCTGAATGTTTTTATCATGCAGGAAATCAAACTACTAATAAAGAAGAATTTCCAACTTATCTTTATGCCGCACTTTTAAGCGAAGCAACCAATTTAGGACCAGTGGCAATGGCTGACGCTTCAGAACTTGATTATGAACGGATTATTTGGTATAAGAATTGGTATATCCGTGATGATACTATTCAAGCGGCGAGGACGAAGCTAGTTAATTTTCAGCACGAGCAAATTTTAGCGCAGCATTTTGGTGACGGAACATTTTCGTCATCTGATGGTCGACGGGTTCCAGTTGCGGTTAAAACTAGGACAGCCAGGGCTTTTGTTAAGTATTTTGCATATGAAACAGGATTAAATTTTTACTCTTGGACATCAGATCAGTTCTCACAATATGGTTGTAAAATTACTTCACCAACAATGCGCGAGGCAACATTGGTATTGGATGCAATTTTAGATAATGAGACCGAACTAAATATTGAGCGGCATACTACGGATACGGCTGGTTATACTGAAATAATTTTTGCATTATTTGATCTTTTAGGGCTTCAATTTGACCCACGGATTCGAAATCTTGGGGATCAAAGAATTTATTATATTGGCGATAAACCAAAGCTAGTAAACATTAATGAATTACTTGATGACGGCATAAATACAAAGCTTATTGATGAAAATTTAGATGATATGCTTCGACTAGTGGCATCACTAAAAAAGGGGTGGGTTAGTGCGTCATTATTCATTAGTAAGTTACAAGCTATGCCAAGAAAAAGTACCTTGGCCAAAGCGTTACAAGAGTATGGTAAAATCCCAAAAACCATCTCAATACTTCGGTATGCACTCAGTGAGCAACATCGTATGGAAATTACCACTCAGCTAAATAAAGGTGAAGCAATTCATGATTTGCAGCAATTTCTACACTTAGGTAGAGAGGGGCGTATCTATGCTCGGCAGCCAGGAGAGCAAGAAACGCATTTTGGATGTTTGAATTTATTGATAAACATGGTAATTGTGTGGAATACGGTTTACATGGCTGAAGTAATAGCACAGTTACAAAGTGAAGGTGTGGTAATTAATGATAATGATCTCAAAAGGTTATCGCCAGCTAGAAGAGGTCATATTAACCCGTATGGCAACTATAAATTTAAGATTGATGAATCACTATTGGGTAAACTAAGACCATTGAGAAATCCGAGTTAAAATAAGTTCGTTGGATTTGGTGCAATATCTAAGCATACCCCAAAGTGATAAAGCGGAATAAATCTGTTATTGTTGAAGATTCCTTAGCGTATTACGCATCAACCTTCTGCTTGCTATCATTATAATAAGGTTATTATGATATAATTATTGGATTGAAATAATATATGTAGGCTACCGGTGACGGTCTGAGCATTTTTTTAGCAACGTGTTCTCTTTTTATTTTTGCACCTGTCCCATCTGAAATGCAATATGTTACTAACAAGCTAGATCTGGAATGTTATAAAATATAACTCACTTTGATTATAGCAATGCCAATATATTAACATATTTATCCTCGACACCAAAGATAGATGCTATATAAATTTAAGACTGTTAATCCCATCAATATTTTTAATTATTGGTGTGATATATTCTGGCAATTTGTCCTTTGCAAAGAATGCTCCTGATAACAGATACAACTTGGTATACCCCATATCATGTAGCTGTTGTGCTAACGATACTCCTCCTATACCATAATGCTTGTCATAATTATTGTCTAATACGATCTTATTGTCTTTAGCATATTCAGAAATTCTGCTCATAAACTCTATTGGATCATAAAATTTATCAACCTTAAACTCAGCAAGAGCAAAATCCACTAGTTGATCCAACAACATCTTATCATCATCAAGCATTATGAAATCTACTTTCTTTTCGGCAACCTTAGCTGGTTCTTCTAATATATCCATCTGTTTACTGCTATAATCCATATAGATACTAACTTCAGCAGCTAATGGTTTTGGTAATAATGTAACCTTAAGCTCAACAGCCTCATTACGTATATCAACATTATCATGATGACTAGTAACCACTATAGAACGCTTAAGATTAGTTTGACGAATTATATCCATCCCATTTAAGTCTTGTTTTAATAATTCGTAATCCGCTAATAAAAATACTCGCTGCTTGTCTCTAACCGATAAATCATTAATAAAATCTATTACTTCCAGACCTTGATAAAAATGCATAATTTCAACATAATCAAGTAAATATGGTGTTAATTTAACATCCCAAGCTCCATGTATCGATTTATCATCATCTAAAATTACTATAATATCACTCGGACAAAAATTAATCTCATCAGCAAACCATCTTGGCTTCTCTGCCTGTGGAAATACTAAAATAACCTTGGTGCCCACGCCTACTCTAGACTTTATATCCAGCCTACCAAAATTGCGCCAAATTGTATCTCTTACTTGAGAAAGACCAATTCCATAACCATCTTTCTTATCTGTCACCTTGATATTATTCAAAATATTTTCGATTATTTCTGGAGTCATGCCCTTACCGCTATCTTGGATAGTTATTACAACCGAACCATCTTTGGCAAATAAACTAATCTGGATATTACCTTCCTTACCCTCAAAAGCATCTTTAGCATTATTAATAAGATTTGAGATCATGCGCTTAAAAGAAATAATATCAATATTTATAAAGGCAAATCGACTCGGAGAATCAAAATTAGTGGTAAATTTTATTAGTAAGTTTTCGTATTCATATTTCTTTTCGCTTAAAATTTGCTCGAGTAACAATGATATGATTACCGGTTGACGCACTTCTTCAGCACTACAAGGTTTATCCTTATTGCTGTAAGCATTAAGTAAGTGATTAGCAATGTCTAAAATTTCAGTAGTAGCATACCTTAGCGAAACTCTTTGTGATTCAGGTAAGCTATCACAAGACTTAGCTAACATTTGTAGACTCGCGATAGGTGAACGAATGTCATGTACAGTATGTTGCGCAATTTGAGAAAATCTGTGCTCTAATTCAAAAATCGCCTTATGCGCTTCTGCTTCCATTTTATGTCTATTGTTTTCCGCTTTTAATCTTTCAGACTCTTTTCTTGCCGTGATATCTATAGATGCACCAATTATACCAATTATTTTTCCTTTAACGTCCTTCAGTGGTGCTTTTATAGTCATAAACACAGAAGACCAATCAGGCAAAATAGCTGGTAATTCTTCGCCTTGATAATATCCGTCTTCTAGAGCTATTCTATCTACTTTTCTGATTTCATTCGCAAAATCCTTCCATTTCAAATCATAATCTGTTTTTCCGATAATTTCTTCTCTAGAATTTAAACCAGCCATTTCTAATACAGCTTTATTGCATCCTAGATACTTGCCATCACTATCCTTCCAATAAATGTTGGCTGGAATCAAATCCAAAATTTGATAAATTATGGAATCGTTAGAATAAGTTTTTATCATACATAAATTCCTATAGTTAAATTAGGTGTCTTTTAATCTTTGATCTACTAAATGTGCCAAATACTCTACAGTAATATCATAAAAATTAATTTTTTGTAGATCCAGCTCTATTTTAAATTCTTTTTTTATTTCTGCCATCAGTTTTATTGTGAGGAATGATGTACCTCCACTAAGAAGAAACTTCTGATTTACACTAATTTTCTTAGTGCCAATTAATTTATACCAAATATTCAAAATATGCTTTTCAACATCATTCCTAGGAGGAATATAAATCTTATTAACATGAAAAAGAGATTGCATGCGCAACAATGATGATCTATCTACCTTACCATTTCTAGTAATGGGTATTTTTGTAAGAATAAAAAAATTTGTAGGAATCATGTAGAATGGTAGTACATCTTTAATATGATTCTTAATCTGCTGAATTAAATTATTATTTACCTGATAAATAAGTGGGTTATTGGCAAAATTATGTAATTCATAGTTATTTGGTAACTTATCCAAAGAGCTACAATTGATTTTTTTACGCGTTTTATTTAATACAAAATTGAAACACATCTCATCATCAGACCAAGTCAATACAGGTTCATAATTATTTTTATATGCTAAATCAAATACTGATTGTGGATCAACTATAGATGAATTATTAACATCCATACGTTTGTCTTTATTTTTAAATAAGCTTGTTAACCGGCTATTAGGAACATTTTTAACAGCAATGCATGGTTCATTGCTAGCTATCATTTCTTGTATTAAACATAACCCATAACCTTCAACACTCCAATCATGTAACTCAGGTGTAAAAACATCTTCATCCAAATTTTTATTAATATGTAAGATTACGTTATATCGAAAACAATTCATTTCATTATGAAATACACCTTCTTTAATCAAAACTTCAACGTGAGTAATTCTTGAGTCAAGTTGTTGTAAGTAATAAAATAAACGGTGATCTATTAATAACTCTTGCTCATTATCCTTCAAGTGATCTAAAATAATATCATATTGTTCAAAATCACTATCTAACCAATTGTGATAATTTAAGATTGAAGATTGAAAGATTTTTTGATGTGCTAGACTTCTTATATCTCCTATAAAAATATACCCTTTGTTATTTAGTAAATTAATACTTGAATTAATTACCTCTACCAAATATTCTACACTTGGAAAATACTGGACAACTGAATTTAATACTATACTATCATATCTAGTATTAAATGACTTAATATTTTTAGCATCACATTCAATTAAATTAACATTATTAATATTTAACTTATCTAGTTGTCCCAGAACATAGTCTATAGCAAATTTAGAGACATCTGTTGCGTCATAAACAGTAACTTTATCGGCTAAGTTTAACAATAACATCCCTGTACCACATCCTATCTCAAGTACTGCTCTGGGAGATAATTTCAAAATTTGTTTAATCGTATTATCTACCCATTCTTGCATTTCGATTTTAGAAATAGCTTCATTAGTATAACTACTAACCCAACCAACAGTATTTAAAAGGTTATTCTCCGTAGATTTAATTTTACTAAATAATAGATCATATAATTTTATCCAATCTGCAACATATTTCTCCTGTTTATCTTGGTTTTCTAACTTATGCATTATATACTTTTCATTGAGCACGACATAAGCAACTAATTGCTCTTTCACAGTCACAACAACTGCTTGTTTTACATGTGGAGAAAATAATATTTGTTTTTCTATAGCACTCAAGTCAACTCTATATCCAGATATTTTAGTTTGGAAGTCAACCCTACCCATGAATTCTATATTACCATCCGATAAATATCTTCCTAAATCACCAGTTCTATATACCCTTCCATAATGTGAATGATGAATAAAATGTTTGTAAGTTTGTTCTTTATTTTTATAGTATCCCAGAGCCACTCCCTGCCCACCAATGAATATCTCACCAATCTTGTTACCTTTAATTAATTCCAAGTTCTCATCTAATATATATACTGATTGATTAGTGAGAGCTTTCCCATACGGTATACTTTTCCATGCTGAATCAACATGTGTTATCGGATACATAACAGACCATATGGAGGCTTCAGTTGCCCCTCCAAGACTTATTACTTCAACATGCTTCCCAAATAATTTAAAAATTTTATCGGGTAAATTTATTGGAATCCAATCACCACTTAAAAGGACTACTCTCAAAGAGTGGAATGGAAGAATTTGATATTTATGATTTAGGTATTCTATAAAAATTTCCAGCAAAGCTGGCACAGAATTCCAAATTGTTACTTGTTTACTGAAAAATAATTTATCCCAAGCGGATATATCTTTTACTCCATTTGGTGTATCCATAATGATTGATGCACCAGAAACCAATGCACCAAACATGTCATAAACCGATAGATCAAAAATCAAATTCGAAATAGCAAAAATTCTGTCATTTAATGAGATGGCAAATCTTTGATTTATGTCTTCTATTGTGTTTGTGGCAGCTTTATGTGTAATCATTACACCTTTAGGCTTTCCACTTGAGCCAGATGTATATATTATATAGAATAAATCGTCAGGTTGATTAATAACGATTTCAACAGACGGCTTTTGAGATAAAGGGTTAATTTTGTCAATATCGATAAATAATATTGTATTAGATCGGTGTTTAAGTACACTAATTTTATCTGTATTGGTAATTACTAACTCTACTTCACTAGATTTTAATAAATAAGATATTCTTTCGTTTGTTTCTGTATAGTCTATCGGAACATAGGCTAACCCCATTTTTATTATAGCCAAAACAGCAATAATTTGTCTCCAGCCCTTCTCAAGTACTACACCAACTATTTTATTATTTGGTATATTTGTAATCTGAATTTCAGAAGCTAATACATGACTTAACTGATTTATCTGGCTATATGTGAGATACTCGTGGAGGGTGATAACAGCTGGATGATCTGGATATTTCTTAACTATTTTAAGAAATGATGGGACAATTGGTTCATATTTTTTCATAATAATTTAGGTAAATTGAATTAATTGACCGATTATAATACATCGAAATATCATATGTACCGAAAATCTATTGTTAAATTTTAAAGTTCCTCCTATTTCGATAATTTTCAGGGGTTCCATGCGTAAACCGCAGAAATTTTTGTTTTTAGCCTGAAACCATTGTTATTGTGGGTTGTAACCTAGATCCCTGATAACATAAAATGCGAAGAATGAGAATACAAAAAAATGGAATACGTTGTTAGCCCCTTACCGTCACCTATAGCCTAGTATGGGGCACGCGAGAATTCGGACTTTTTAGCACGCTAAGGAATTGCCAACCCCCATAAACTACTCTTTCTCTAGTAATTCAGAATCATCTTCATCATCACTATACTCTGGGCTTTCATCTGTATCATTTTCACGTTTAGACAGTAGTTCTATGATGTTTGCATAAACATTGAGAATTGAAACAGGCTCATTCTCTTTATTAATATAGATAGAAGTAGTTGGGAATCCTTCAACAAGGATTTTTGTTCCCTTTTTTGCATACATTCTAACAATTTCTGCTAATTTACCATTTGCAGACACCTGAACCCAGTCAGTTTTTGGTGTTAGTTTTGTTCCTACTGCAATGCCAACCGAAAAGACTACAAATTGGTTACCATCCTTATCTGCTCTAGATTCAGGATCTTTTCCTATATTGCCAGTTATAATAATTTTTTTCATAATGTTCCCCTATAAAATGTTAAATAATTAAAAATGATAATTGAGTCCAAGTAAAAATGTTTGTTGACTAAAATTTGCAACTGGTGTTGAGCCACCGTTAACTCCAATTGGATTTAACACACCGTTTTCTAGCCATTCAAATCTAAATGAAGTCTTAGGGTTAATGTTGTACTTAACCCCTGCACCCAAGAGATCTGCAAAACCAGATCCAGAAGGATTTAGCGCATCTGCTTGATTTCCATTTATCCAGTCATAAGCTAGCCCTACACGTCCAAATACAGATAGTTTTTGAATAGTTGTGGGCAGGTATAATAAATAAGAAGCATCCAAAGTCGAAACAGTTCCATTTAAACTCCCAGAGTTATTAGGATAAGCATACCCAGCCAATGAATTATAACTATATCCCAACTCAAACCCAGTGTATTTGTCAACGTTATAGCCAAGATTTAATCTACCAATAAAAGTCCAATTTGTGCTATCTAAAGTAGTATTCATGGTATTAGTTGAATTAAATGTACCTGAATTGAAATTCATTTTTTGATCTGATAATCCAACTTCAATACCTGTGTATGGACCATTTGATACACTAGCGTATGCTGTCCCAATTAAAAGTTGCGTAATAACAAATAATATTTTGTATTTATGAACCATTAAAAGCCTTTTCATTTAATTATTTTCTCCTTTTGTTTTATTAATATTTGAATTTCATTTTTTAATATATCTTGATATTTAGGATTTATATCTTCCATGGTCTGTTTATATTCTGGAGTTGATTTGAGTCCAACAAATTTTTCAGCATCCTTTTTAATTAAATACAATTTAATAATGTTTTCTTCAATATTTTGTAGATGTGGTTCTATATCATCAATTGATATTTCACCGTGATATAATTGCCCTGCTTTCATAAATAATTGCTTAGAAATTGGAATTTGTGTATCTATTTGTTGTTTAACTAATGGCAATCCTGATAAACAATGAAGATCATTAAAGTCGCTAATATTTGTGTTATTTTGTATATCACAATTATTAGGGGTTCCATGCGTAAATCGCAGATTTTTTTGAATTTGGCAGCTAACCCTTGGTATTATTAGCTTATTGATAGTTCAATATACTTATACAATGTTGGTTTTGATATTCCCATCATCTCACAAATATTATCTACTGTATGTTGTTTCTCGTTATAAAGCTTTACGGCCAA
>CANFGS010000036.1 GCA_947446595.1 Neisseriaceae bacterium
TCAGCCTTACTACCTGTTCTAAACTCTTCTAATATTTTAACAATTTGTGCTTCACTTGCATGTTTAGTCATACCTTAACTCCTTAACAACGACTAAATTTTACCAAATTGTCTACTTTTACAGTGTGTAATTATACGGGTACCTGACAATATATTTTAAAAACATTTACATTTATTTACAACTCCTTATGGTACTGTTTTCATAATTATTGGTTTAATGTTATAATATTATACTTTTAAAACATGAGAAGCTAAATGAATCCATTTTATTTAATAATTGGTAACGGACGTGTTGCCAAGCATCTATTAAATTACTTTAGTCTATTAGGACTTCAAAATCAACAATACCATTATAAAGAACCAATAGAATTATTAGATCAAAAATTACAAAATTCAACACATGTTCTAGTTCTAATAAAAGATGATGTTATTGAAGACTTTATAAAAACAAAGCTCTTAGATAAATGTGCTAATAAATTGATAATCCATTGTTCAGGAGCATTAGAATCAAAGTATGCCTACTCTGCTCACCCTCTTATGGCATTTGGAGATAAATTATTTGACCTTGAAACGTATAAGAGTGTTCCATTTATTTGTGAATCAGGATCTCTAAAGTTTAAGCATTTAATGCCAAATGTTCCCAACAAAGATTATTATATAGATCCTAGTAATAAAACATATTATCATGCCCTATGTGCGATTGCTAATAACTTTACAACTATTTTATGGCAAGAAGTAAAAAATAGATTTGAAACTCAATTAAAAATGGATTTTAAAGTAATGTTACCAATTATGCATCAGACTATTAAAAATATAAATGATGACATAGATAATGCCCTAACAGGACCTTTAAAACGTAACGATAATTTGACTATTAATAAACACCTAGAATCTTTAAAGAATGATGAATTATCAAGCTTATATCAAGAGTTTGTAGAATTATATAATAAAGAATTTATACATTAGATCATAAAAAGCCATTAGTACAAAATATACTTATGGCTTTTTTATTTAGAATGAGTTATTTTGCTTTAGAAAATTGAAAATAAGCAAATACAAATAATAATACCATTGGTATTGAGTAAATTTGACCTAATGATAGTCCAGTTGATTGAACTATTCCTGTTGCAAAAGAATCTGGTTCACGGAAAAACTCTAAACCAAATCTAATAACACCATATCCAATAGCAAATACACAACTTATTTGTCCAGTTTTCCTAGGTTTTCTTGCATAAATAAACATTATTATCGAAAGTACTATTCCTTCAAATAATGCTTCATATAGCTCTGATGGGTGGCGTAGTAGCATCGAGCCTGAAGCTGGAAATATCATTCCCCAAGGAAGATTCGGATTACAAAAGCGCCCCCAAAGTTCACCATTAATAAAATTCCCCATTCTGCCAAAAAATAAACACATAGGAACAAATATAGCAAAAAAGTCTGCTAAATCAAAGAATTTACAGTGTATCTTACGTGAGTAAATGAAAAAGGCAAGGCATACCCCAAGAAAGCCACCATGAAATGACATTCCACCATCCCATACGCTAAATATCTGTAATGGGTTAGCGAAATAAAATGCAGGCTTATAAAATAAACAATACCCTAGTCTGCCACCTAGTATAGTCCCAAGAGCACCATAAAACATAAAATCATCAACCATAGGCGGTTTCATAAACGGATGACCTAATTTTTTTATTCTATATTTACCTGCAACAATAACAAATAAAAAGCTAAGTATGTACATTATTCCATACCAATGTACTTTTAGTGGGCCAATACTAACGGCTATTGGGTTTATTTGTGGATACATTAACATAAAAATTTCTCCTAAAAAAGGTTTTAGAGCATGGATCCCAGCCGTTTTCTCCGTTATCCCAGCGGAGGCTGGGATCCATGCTCTTGCTCTTACTACTTATTATTCGCCGAGTAAGTATTTTAGTGTTGGCTTAATCGGTTTCTCTGGATCCTTATCCAAATAAATCAAATTAAATTTCTTTTTGTCTAGTTCTGAAGACAAATCAGTGTCTTCGGGATATTTAAGTAATAAAGGAAAAAACACTGATTTACCAATTACAGATCTACTGCTGCCATCACGTGGAGATAGGCCCCACATTTGTTGATATGTCATTGGGTATTCCCTACCCTTGCTATTAGTATAAGCTCCAGTATATAATAAAATATGCCCCGGTAATTGAACTAAAGTTAAAAACGGATCTGCATTTTTAATTAAATAATTAGATCTCTCCTTTGGGGCTAGCATACTAATATCGACATTAAGACCAGTAAGTGCTTGGTTCTTAGAGTTTCGTGGTATATAAAAGCCAAACATGGTAAATATAGCTTTCATCTCAGCTGAGCAGTCGTTATAAAACCCTAAATTGCCCCAGCCGTATGGACGACCTTGAAGAGTTTTGATTATCATTGCAAAATTACTAGGACTCGCACTAAGTGGTAGTTTAGTAACTGTATCAGATTTAAGTAGAGCGTGACTAATTAGCGCCCTACCATTAGACTGTTTCACTGGAATCAAAATTTCATAATTATCCCCATGAATCGCACTTAATGGAAACATCATACCAACATAGCCACTAAATTGAAATTGATTATGTATATCAACTATAGCTGTCTCTGATTTTTTAATCCCCATAAGATTAACATAAGCTGTTTTTTGCCAAGAGGTGATAAAACTAGTATCAACATAAGCAACCCCACTAGATTTTACCCAGCCTATATATTCAGGAGCTAATATCAAAGCCCATTTTTTATCAACGCTATAGCCTAAAATGTATAATGGCGTACCTGCATATACTGCTGAAGCTTGTAGATTATCAAATGGATACCCCTCACCTGGTATTGAGCTACTATAGTATGCTGGGTCAGTCGTAGGTAATGCTCGAAGAGCTAAATTACTTGTTGCAATAGCGAGATTCTTATTTGAGTATTTTATATTACTAAAACTTTTTAAATTTATATTATTTTTGATTGCATTTAACCATTCACTTGTATAAGCTTGGTTATTTATACCCAAAAACTTTTGTTCTTGTTGGGTATTATCAAAATGATCTATTGTTAGTAAAATAGAGTTTGCTAGATTAACTTCACTAGTTTGCTGTGCTAATATACTAGAAACAAAAGACTTACTCCAAGGAGAGTTATCACGCGCATTAGTACCAAAAAATGTATGTTTAAGTTGAGTGAAACGCTCTAACTGATAATCATCATCTAGTAAATTAGTTTGATAATCAGATCTAAGAGGGCTAATCCACATATCGGTATTTTGAGAGTAATTATCTAGTGGGAATGATTTCATATTAGTGTTATCTGCATAAATAAAAGTAGCAAAAGCTAAAATTAAAATTCTAAAAACATTTAACATCTTATATCCTGATAAATTATGACATTATCCGCATCGATAAGTCTATCGCTTTAATATTCTTGGTAAGCGCCCCAATAGAGATTCTATCTACCCCAGCATTAGCATAATCAAGTACAGTATCCTTATTTACATTGCCAGACACCTCTAGTGTAGCACGTCTATTTGTATAGTTTACACATTTTTTTATGGTTTCAAGATTCATATTATCAAGTAATATATTTGTTGCACCAGCATCAAGAGCCTCAGATAGCTCCTCAAAAGTTTCTACTTCAATTTGTATAGGGATATGTTTAGGAACAGTATTAAAAGCCTTAGATAACGCACCAGTTATTCCACCGCAAGCCATAATATGGTTTTCTTTTATAAGTACTCCATCATATAAGCCATGTCTTTGGTTATAACCACCACCAACTGTAACAGCATATTTTTGGGCTAAACGAAGTCCGGGGATAGTCTTTCTGGTATCCATTATCTTTACTTGTGTGTTACTTACTATATTCACATATTCTCTTACAATAGTAGCTGTTGCTGATAATGTTTGTATAAAATTTAATGCAGTTCGTTCAGCAGTTAAAATAGATCGTGCATTGCCGCTAATTTCACATAATATAGTACCAGAAGCTACATTGTCGCTATCTTTAACATACCAAGTAACATTTATCGACGAATCACAGATTCTAAACACCATATCAACCCAGTCACATCCGCACATAACCATATTTTGATTGGTTTTTATAATCGCTTTAACTATAGTCTTATCTTTAATTAAATGTGCTGTATAGTCAACCCCAGTTGCTAAGTCCTCACTAATGGCAGCTGCTACATTACTTGCTATAATATTTGGTGCACATTTAATTGTATTCATTTTATAAACTCTGGCCTTTTGGGAGTGTTAGGTGATACTGTAAGCACTTCATAACCAGTGTCGGTAACTAGTACTGTATGCTCCCATTGAGCTGATAAACTTCTATCTTTAGTAACAGCAGTCCACTGATTGGGTAAAAAACGAATATGCCTTTTACCTTGATTAATCATTGGTTCTACGGTAAAAATCATTCCTGATTTAATTTCAGGACCTGACTTGGGGCGACCATAATGAAGTACCTGAGGATCTTCATGGAATACTTGCCCTACTCCATGCCCACAAAACTCTTGTACAATACTATAGCCATTTTTCTCGGCATGGGTTTGAATTGCATAACCAATATCACCAAAGAAACTCCCTGGCTTCACTTGATTAATTCCAAGCCACATACACTCATAAGTAATCTTACATAAACGTCTAGCATGATCGCTTACATTACCAACATAAAACATTCTAGAATTATCACCATGATAACCATTTTTATTAACTGTAATATCGATATTTATAATATCACCGTTTTTAAGTGGTTTATCATTTGGTATACCATGACAAATCTCATTATTAACAGAAGTACATATTGATTTAGGATAAGCATAGAGATTTGGATCAGGTTTATAATTCAGTGGGGAAGGATATGCTTCTTGAACCTTAGTAATATAATCATAGCATAGTTTATCAAGCTCATTAGTAGTAACCCCAGGCTTTACAAATGGGGTTATATAATCAAGTACCTCTGCGGCTAATTTGCCTGACACTCTCATACAATCTATATCTTTTGCAGTTTTTATTACTATATTCATATTTTCTCTTAATAACTAATATTCATTATTTGTTTAATTTCATCCAATGTTTCTTTTGCGGTTTCGGTAGCTTTTTCAGCACCATCTGCTAATATGTTCTTTATTAGGTTAGTATCACCTTCATAAGCTTTAGCATTTTCGCGAAATTTACATTGTTCAGCTTCTATCGCGTCTATTAGCGGTGTCTTACATTCAAGACACTCAATTTCAGCACTAACACAGCCATTTTTTGCATAATTTTTTACATCATTTGTGCTATAGACAAGATGGAGTTGCCATACTGGACATTTCAAAGGATCACCCTTATCAGTACGTCTAACGCGTGCTGGATCTGTTGGCATTTCACGGATTTTTTTGGATATGCTATCGATGCTTTCGCGAAGTTTGATGGTATTGTTAAATGACTTTGACATTTTTTGACCATCAATACCAATTATTTTAGGAGTGTTACTTACCAGTTCTTGCGGTTCAGTCAAAATAACTCGAGATTTATTTTCTAAAAAAGCAAATAGTCTCTCTCGTTCCCCAATAGATAAATTAACTGCGTCTGTTAATAAAAATCTAGCTTTTTCAAGAGCTTCATCGTCACCATTTTGTTGATAATTTACTAATAATGCCTGATATAAATCAGATTTTTTCTTACCTAGTTTTCGCATTGCTTCAAGTGCTTTTTGTTCAAAACCAGGTTCGCGTCCGTAAATGTGGTTAAAACGTCTTGCAATCTCACGGGTTAATTCCACATGTATAACTTGATCTTCACCAACAGGTACAAATTTTGATTGATAAAGTAATATATCGGCACTTTGTAATAATGGATATCCTAAAAATCCATAGGTATCTAGTTCTTTAGAGGATATGTTTTCCAACTGGTCTTTATATGAAGGTACCCTTAAGAGCCAAGATAATGGTGTAATCATCGATAATAAAGTGTATATTTCAGTATGCTCTGGTACTTGAGATTGGATAAAAAGAATAGCCTGAGATGGATCAACTCCACAGGCTAACCAATCAACAACCATATCATGAATATGCTGTTCAATATCTTTAGTATTTTCGTAATTACTAGTTAAAGCATGTAAATCTGCAACCATAAAATAGCAGTCATGCTCATATTGTAGTTCTACCCAATTTTTTATAACTCCGTGATAATGTCCTATATGTAGACGTCCTGTTGGACGCATTGCAGATAATACTCGGGAATAGTCATTCATATAAAGTCTATCTCTTATCTTAACAAAGATAATATTAAATTAACAATAGTCAAATATATAGGTTGAATTATATAAGTAAGACCGCCAATCATTAGTAAAAATATTAAAATAAACATACCGTAAGGCTCTGTCCTGGCGTATTTATTTGCTTGTGCATTGGATAGCAATGAAAACACAATACGTCCACCATCAAGTGGTAAAATAGGTAATAAATTTAAAAGCATAAGACTTATATTAATAGAAATCCCTGCTTGAGCCGTTAAGCTAATTGGTGTACCAAAATAACTATCGAGGTAAAATGATAGCTTTAGAAGAATCGCCCATACTAAAGCCATAGCAAAGTTTGCCAGAGGCCCAGCTAAAGCAACCCATAGCATATCACGCTTTGGGTTATGTAATCTACCAAAATTAATAGGAACTGGTTTGGCCCACCCAAAAATAAATCCCCCAAAAAGAAGACCTATTAGAGGAAATAGTATCGTACCAATAGGATCGATATGATGTAGTGGGTTTAATGATAGTCTTCCCATCGCTTTTGCTGTATTATCACCGTGGCGGTTAGCTACATAGGCATGTGCTGCTTCGTGAAAGGTAATTGCAAAAATAAGAGGTATTGCATAAACCGCTATTTTTTGAATAACTGATAATCCTTGCATAACTAAAAGTTTACCTTATTTACATGCTTTTTAAGCACATCTCTAAATTGAGCTTTGATTTTTTCGATTCCATCTGTTGTTTCAGCTTCAAATCTTAATACTAGCACTGACGTAGTATTAGATGCTCTAACTAAACCAAATCCATCTTTATACTCTACACGCAAACCATCAACAGTAATTATATCTGTATTACCAGGGAATTTAGCCGTTTTTTGTAAAATCTCAACTATTTTATGTTGTTCGCCCTCGCCCACACTTATATTAATTTCAGGTGTAGCAACTGAATTTGGAAGAGCGTTTAGTAGCGCTGATGGATCATCTACTTTTGATAATATCTCAAGAAGTCTAGCTCCAGCATAAACACCATCATCAGCACCACTCCAGCGGTCATTAAAGAATATATGCCCTGACATTTCTCCTGCCAATTTAGCACCTATTTCTTTAATTTTAGCCTTAACAAATGAGTGTCCAGTTCTACACATAACAGGAACACCACCATATTCTTTTATCCAGGTAGCAAGTAGACGTGAAGACTTAACATCATAAATAATCTTAGCTCCAGGATTATTTTCTAAAATATCAGCAGCAAATAGCATCATTTGACGATCTGGGTAAATTATATTACCATCATTGGTAACAACACCTAGACGATCAGCATCCCCATCAAAAGCTAAACCTACTTCAGCTCCGGGTTTTTTAACCGCTGCAATTAAATCAGATAGATTCTCTGGTTTTGAAGGGTCAGGATGATGGTTAGGGAAATTACCATCTACATCACAATATAAACCTAAAACCTTAGCTCCCATACGGCGATATAATTTTGGTGCAATTTTACCTGCAACTCCATTACCACAATCAATTACTATTGAAATATTGCGTTTTAATTTAACATCACTAGTTATTTTTTTGATGTATTGTTCTGAAACATCATGAATATGATGATTAGCTGTAGCTTTGTCATTATATTTACCACTTACAAGGCGACTATGTATATTTTGTATAGCATTTCCTGATAAAGTACTACCATTCATAACCATTTTTAGTCCATTATATTCAGGTGGATTATGACTGCCAGTAATCATTATTCCAGACATTGTCTCAAGCTCATAGTTAGCAAAATATACCATTGGTGTAGTTACTTCACCAATTTCATAAACATCACAACCTGCTGATAAAATTCCGGCTATTAATCGCTTAGATAAAACAGGGCTTGTAAGTCTTCCGTCATAACCAACTACTAAGCCTTTTACTTTGGCTTCAATTGCCATGGTACCCAAAACTTTTCCAATACCCTCAACAACATCAGGTGTTAGCTGTGTTTCAACTACGCCACGTATATCATATGCTTTAAAAATTTCTACAGGATATTTCATCTTTTATTTGCCTATCACAAAATATATTTTATATTCATATGTCATGCAGTTTCATAGCATAACATCAAGTCAATATTACTATCAAATAATAGTTGGTTTTAATTAGCCAAATACTTATAAACTTTATCAGTTATAATAACGTATGCCAAAAAACCAGATTACGATGCGTTATTTTAACATAATATTTAACTATAAACCCCATTTATGCAGTTAAGCCAAATTTCGTTTAAAAAATTTATATCAAAACTAGCAATAGTTGTCGTTGCTACATATGCAGTTATTATTGCTATATCATTACTTCTTACTCTCATTTTATATTTTGGTATAAATGTTTATAAAACTAAAATCGAATATTTAATCCATCAAAAAACTGGATATAATTTAACTATTGCCAATACTAATATAAGTATAAGTGCTACCCTAGCACCTAAAATAATACTTAATGGTACAAAATTAGCTAACCCACAAGATCCCAAACAGATATTTGAAGTAAAATATCTAGAAGTCATTCCATCATATAGTAGCTTATGGAAACTAACTCCCATTTTTTCTAAAATAAATATTGACGGAACAGATCTAAATTTTGAACGTTCAGATGATGGTAGTATATTTCTAAATGGTTTTAAAATAAATAATACTAGTAACCATCATAAATCCAAATCTAAATTTGATATTGAAGAGATTTTATTAAAACAAAAGCAAATTAAACTCTCAAATATAAATATTAATTATATAGATAATAAATCTAATTTACCCAAACTATCATTATATAACTTAACTACCACCCTTGAAAAACATTATTCTAATAGACATAGCTTAACATTATCAATTGGCTCAAGCCTTGATAAAGAAGATAATGCAATAAATGGAACTCTCACCTGGAATGGGGCGAAACTAAGTGATTTTGAATCTCTAGAAGAAGCAAAGCTAATAGTTGCTACTTCTGAGAGTAAAGTGATTGATGCTCAAATTAAAAATAATAAACTACAGTTTTTCTATGCTAATTTTAATATCAAGAATCTTAATTATATAATGTCACATCATCAAAATTTGATTAATTTTCCACAATTAGGTGGGAGTATTAGAGTATCCTTAATGAATAATGACCATTATACATTTGAAGCCAATAATCTAACTGTATCAACTGATAAAGGCTATGTGCTTGATAATAAAAACATCTCTGGAAATTACACAATTAATAAACTAGGTTCTTTAAGTATATTAGACACTGATTTAAGTATGTTTAATAACCTAGTAGCAATTTTTCCGATAGCGAAAAAATTATTTATTAGTGGAACAATAGAAATAGTTAAATTATCTTGGCTTGGTAATATAGCACACCCAACTAATTTTAATATATCAGCAAACTTTACCAATCTAGGGGTAAAATCAAATGATGAAAATATACCTAGTTTTAATAATATAAGTGGTAATTTATCCCTTACCAAAGAAAGTGGTATGCTTGACCTTAGTTTAAAAGATAGTACACTTTTATATCCTAAAGTATTCTTAGTTCCATACAAATTTAATTCACTAACAACCAAATTAAATTGGAAAATTAATCCTGACAAAAGTTTCGAAGTAGATTTAGGTAAAACAATTATTGACGAAGTTGACTTTAAAGGTAATGTAGAAGGTAAATTTTCATATATTGAAAGTAGTAAAGAGTTTTTGTATTTAACAGCACATATTGATAAGATATTAACGAGTAAGGTTGGAAATTTTTTACCAATAGTAATTGGAATGCCTGTACATAAATGGCTAAATGCTGGGTTAATTGGTGGTTACGGTAAAAATGCAAGTTTATTACTTAGTGGATATTTATCTGATTTCCCATTTACTAACGGCAAAGGTAAATTTTATATTGATGCAGATGTTGATCATGCCAAATTAAACTATGTAGATACATGGCCACCACTTGAAGATATTATGGGTAAATTTCAAATCCGTAATCAAAAAATTATTATAAAAGCTAATAGTGCCAAAATATCTGGAAATAATATAGAAAGCGCTATTGTTATTATTCCTGATATGACAGCCTCTGACGAAGTTTATTTAACTGCAGATGGGATTGCATCAGGTAGTACTAGCAAATTTATGACTTATTTAAGCCAAACTCCAGTTAATGAGATAATTGGTCATATTCCAGATAGAATTATGACAACTGGTAATGGTAAAGTAGCTATTCATCTAATGGTGCCATTTTCAGACCCATTACATACCAAAGTAGATGGTTCTTATACTTTTAGTAACAACTCAATAAAATTTGATGATTTACCAATACCATTACTGACAAATACCAATGGTAGTTTATTTTTTAGCGAACATGGCCTTAAAATTGATGCAATAAATACTGTAACTCTTAATTCAAAAGCCAAATTAGCTGTAGTTACTGATAAAACAGGCATAATGCATTTTAGTGTTTTTTCCCCTAATCTGGATTATTCAAAATTAAGTGGTTTTTACTTACCTTTTATATCATCAGTATTTAGGGGGAATTCACCAACTAATATAAATTTTGATATTGCCAAAAAAGGAATTCTTAAAATATCTGCTAATAGTAATTTAGATGGTGTAACAGTCTTGGCACCTTCACCAATTGGTAAAGAATCAACTACTATTAGTAGTATGAAGTTTAACTTAGAGCCATCTACAAATGGGATTAATATAAATTTTGATTATGCTAATACCTTATATGGCAAAGTATTACTTAATTCACATGGCAAACTAGAAAACACACTTATTTCAGTTGGTAGCTCTAAATTACCAACCAAGACAAGCAATCAGCCAAAAATTTTAATAGCTATGAACACAAAATATATTGATGTTGAGTCTTGGCTTAAAACTGTTTTAAATACAATTAAGCCACCTAAAGAATCAGTTGTGCCATCTCAAAATTATTCGGCATATAGTAGCGACACTGAGAGTTCAACCAACATTTTTCCAATAGAATTACTTCTGAATACTCCGAATTTAATGTTAAATTCAACCAGTTATCAACAAGCTAGTAGTAATATATTAGTTAATCAAAACCAAATTTTATTTAATTTAAATAATACTTTTGCTAATGGTTTTGGTGATTTTGTAATTTCAACTAAAACTCTCAATATTATTCTAAATAAATTTAATTTAATGAAATCAACTAGTAATAAAAAAGCATCTAAAAAACCAGCAAACACCAGCAATCAGTTTGCAAATTTAAATCAAATTAGTGCACTAGTTGATAATGAGTCAAGCGTAGGAGCTAAGAATCTAAAAACGTTAGTTGAATCAGTAAGTAATGAAGCGATGATTTTTCCTAATGTTAATTTAATTATTAATGATTTTTACTATGAAAATATAAGATTAGCATCAGCCAATATTAAATTAAAACCACAAGGTAGCGATTTAATTATTGAAAGCAGTCAAATTTCTGGTCAGGATATACAGGTTGACTTTCATGGCGCAAATTACTGTTTGGAATGTATGCCGAATAAATCTTTTGTTGAAATTTTAGCTAATATCAAAATCAAAGATCTTGGTCATATGTTAGATGGTTTTGGTTATGGTGCTGTTGTTGAAAATGGTAGTGGAACTGTTGAAACCACACTACAGTGGAATGGTAAACTACAGGACTTTAACTTAGATCATACAATAGCTGCGATTAAAGTTGATCTTAGTAATGGTAATTTTCTAAAAGTAAGCACTGGCGGTGTATTTGGTGAAATAATAGGTATTCTTAATTTGCAAACCCTAACTAATTTTATTCGTCTTGATTTTAGTAAATCTTTTTCTAATGGGTTTTATTTTGATCAACTAAAAATTACAGCATATTTATTAAACAATGTATTAACTATTAAATCATTATATATGACAGGGCCATTAGCAACAATTCAAAGTTACGGAACTATTAATATTAGTGATGAAACTATTGATACATATATGAATATAACCCCCAAACTTGGAACAAGCTTTGCTATTGGAGTAGGTGCTGCAACACTTAACCCAATTGCAGGTCCTATTGTAGGAGTTGCAGTATATGCTGGAGAATGGGCATTGGGAAATCCACTAAATAAACTATTCTCATTCGGGTTTCATATAACAGGTCCTTTGAATAACCCAACTATCACCAAAACAAAAATATCAGATCAAGCACTTAATAATCTAAATTCGGCTATAGGCTTAAGTACAAGTGAAATAAGTAATATAAAATAGCCCCTAATTATAAAACTAATATTGATACACAATTTCAGTATAATCTATTATATAGGGGAACTTTCCCATTGAACCCGAACATAGGCGATGGTATCAACTCCTAGTCCGTATGCCTCTAATTCAAAATTTGTTGGGGAAATTTGTTGGGGTTATAATATACGTATTATCTAAAGTAAGAATTACTTTATTGGGCACTAAATTGCCTTCATTACTCCATGTTTTAGAACCTAAATTATTCACAATTCCATAACCATAAAGACCAGTTGAATACGTTATTCCAGTTTGCGGATCATCCCATCCATCATTACTATTTATCATATATGATTTATTATCCATGTAGTACGAAACTTTAATCGATGTTAACGAATTAAAAATGTAATCTCGATAAATACTTGCGCCCATTAATCTTATTTTATTCCCACCATAAAAGTTAGTGCATATCAGTTTGCCTACAGTACCATCATCATCATGGGCACTAAATTCGTAAGCGTTCCAGGAACCCCATCTTTACAGGCTGCTTAAATTTATGCTACTCAGTATGGTTGAATCTACAAGAGAATTAGATGTTGAATTTGGTCGCAAGCTGTCAACCGGCTGTCCCAGTGATTTATTCCCATCGCTAGTGGTAATTATTGGTACGGTGTAGCTGCGTATATTCCAAGGTAGAAGCTTTTCATAGTCTTCAACATTTTTGCAGTATGGAATAGCCTTTAATAATACTATATAGTAATTATATGGATCCAGCCCATGCAGTTTTGCAGTTCTAATTAATCCTAAATGTAGACATAATGATTCAGCGCCACTAACAGAATCGCAGAATAAGAAGTTTTTTCTTGCAATAACAAGCGGTTTAATTTGTTGTTCAGTTAGATTGTTATCAATTTCAAGCCTACCATCCTCTAGGTAGCGCTTATAACACAATCAGAAGCCATTTCTATCCCACCATAATAACTTTATCTTATTACTATGCTTATTTCGAAATAAAAATATCTGTCCTGATGTAGGATTAAGCTTCAAATGATCAGCTACTAACATTATAAGCCCA
>CANFGS010000037.1 GCA_947446595.1 Neisseriaceae bacterium
ATCTACATTGGTATAACATGAAGCGAGTACATCAACGATTTAACAATAAATTTACGCCATTTGAATATCACTTGGAGCTTACCAAAAATGTTAAAATAGTAGCTTAATAAATATAAAATGATTTTCCAGTATGTACTTGGCTCTTACAAGGGTGATGATTGCCATACATATATAGCCAAATTATTGTATAATATCGTGTATTAGTTTGGGTGAGAATTATGGGCAGATTTATTAAATTAAATTGGATAGCTTATTGTGTGCTAATTTTTGTAGTTAGTCGCGTAATTATGCTCTATCAATTTCAACTGGCAAATGAAATATTGGTGCATGATCATAAAGAATTCTTTGCTGCAATGTGTAAGTGGGATTGTCAGTGGTATTTGACTATCATCAAAGATGGGTATGATCTGCATCCTCGTACGACCCCAAAACTCTGGAAAGGGTTAGCCAACTGGGCGTTTTTCCCATTATATCCATACATTGTTAAGTTTTTGGTTGCAATGACCAAGATATCAGCAGTAAAAGTTGGTATAATTCTAAATCAAGTTTTCGTATTACTAGCTTTGATGACATTCTATAAATACCTAAAACTATTTGTTGATGAATTAAATAGTCGTTTTGGAGTGGTGTTATTAGCGTTTTCACCTTTTAGTGTTTATTTTACATCTTTATACACCGAAGCATTATTCTTACTTTTATCACTATTATCTTTTTATTATATGCGTACGAATCGCTTGATTTTATCAGCGCTATGTGGTGGGTTTTTATCGGCTACGCGCCCGCTTGGGGTTATGTTTAGTTTGCCATTTTTGGGGCATCAGTTATTACATACCAAATTTACCGTTAAATCAGTATTAAAAATCATAATCTTATCTTTTATCTCTATTAGCGGATTATTGATATATATGTATTATTTACAAGTGCATGTATCTGATTATTTGGCTTTTCAGCATATTCAAAAGGGTTGGGGCAGGCATGGCTTTGATACTCAAAATCCAGTAAAACAATTAATTAAATGGGCACAGGATACGCATAACTTTTTGTTTTTCTCTATATCAGTTGCAATCTCTATTTATTTGCTATTTAAAAAACATTTTGCCGAAGCGCTATTCAATCTACTTTGTATATTACCAGGGGCACTTACAGGAACTATGCTGTCTGAAGGGCGTTTTTGTGGGACCTTGTTTACCCTATATTTTGGGGTGGTAATATTAGCTAGGAAATCTAATAGTCTAAAACTAACGCTAGCTTTAGTTTTTATATTATTCTATACCTCATACTTCCTGTATTGGATGGCCCATTCTAAATTTTTAATCTAGGACTTTTTAATGCTAAAAACTGTATTCTATCCTGCTCACATTAATGCAAATGCCAAAATAGTTGAATTTTGTGGTTGGCAAATGCCAATTAATTATGGTTCACAAATTAAAGAGCATGAAGCCGTTCGTACCAATGTTGGTATGTTTGATGTATCTCATATGGTTATAACTGATATTCATGGAGCTGATGCTAAGGCATTTTTACAATATCTTATTAGTAACGATGTTGCTAAATTAGAAAAATTTGGTGTAGGTAAAGCTTTATATTCTGGGATGTTAAATCACGATGGCGGTGTTATTGATGATTTGATAGTTTATTATACTGATTTTGGGTATAGATTAGTTACTAATGCAGGTACTTACGTTAAAGATATTGCTTGGATAAAAGAACAAGCTAGTAAATTTAAGGTTGAATTAAAAGAGCGTAAAGATTTGGCGATTCTTGCAGTGCAGGGTCCTAATGCGATAAATATAATATCTAAGATTAAACCACATTTGGACGGTAAATTAGCGAGTTTAAAACCATTTAGTTCATTAGAAGATAATGGTACTTTTTATGCTAGAACTGGCTATACTGGGGAAGATGGTCTTGAAATAATGGTTCCAGTAGCGGAAGCACTTAATCTATGGCAACAGTTATACCAATCAGGGGTAGTGCCATGTGGTCTTGGAGCGCGTGATACTCTTCGTCTAGAAGCTGGAATGAATCTATATGGTCATGATATGGATGAGGCTATTAGTCCATCTCTTTGTAATATGGATTGGGTGGTTGATCTAAAAGATGGCTCGCGAGATTTTATAGGTAAAGATGCGTATATTAAGTTTAATGCTTCAGGTGTTAAATCGCATCAAGTAGGTTTGGTTATGGACGGGCGCGGAGTTCTTCGTGAAGGTCAAAAGGTGGTAGTTAATAATCAAGAAGTTGGAGTGATTACTAGCGGTACTTTTTCTCCAACGCTTAAGGTATCAATAGCAATTGCACGTGTTGAAAAACAAGTCACAGGCTCTGCGTCAGTAGATGTTCGAGGTAATTTGGAACCTGTTAGAATTATAAAACTGCCATTTGTTAGAAATGGTAAACAAGTATTTTAAGGAGCTACTTATGTATAACGATAATTTTAAATTTGTAGATACCCATGAGTGGGTTAGTTCTCTTAATGGTGATGTAGTAACTGTTGGGATTACGCACCATGCTCAAGAGTTATTAGGGGATTTAGTATATATTGAATTACCTACAGTTGGTCAGGCAATTGGTTTTAATGATGTGGTTGGCGTTGTTGAGTCAGTTAAGGCGGCATCGGATTTATATTCACCAGTTAGCGGTACAGTTACTGAATTAAATGAAGCCGTAGTTAATGATCCAACATTAGCTAATACTGCACCTCATACAGACGGTTGGTTATTTCGTGTTAAATTAGATAATGTTTCACAATTAGATAGTTTAATGACAGCAGAACAATATAGGGCAGCTATCGGCGCTTAAATTTTTTTCTTGTCATCCCAGCGAAGGCTGGGATCCATGCCCTTGCTCTAAAATGACAGAGTAACATTACAATATAGGTAGAAAATTCATGAATTTCATTTCACGTCACATTGGCCCTAAGCTTAACGAACAGCAAACAATGTTAGAACACTTAGGTTATAAAGATTTAGATGGTTTTATTAAAGCAGTTATCCCATCTGATTTGTTTAGTAATACTGGTACAACAGGTGCTAGCACTGTTTCAGAATATAAAGCATTGCAACAAATAGGTGCAATTGCGAGTAAGAATAAGCTTTTTAAAAACTATATTGGGATGGGTTATTACGAGACTATAACCCCGTCAGTAATTAAGCGTAATGTATTAGAAAACCCAGGCTGGTATACCGCTTATACGCCATATCAAGCTGAGATTTCTCAAGGTCGTTTAGAAGCACTTCTAAATTACCAACAAATGGTTATGGATCTAACTGGATTTGATTTAGCAAATGCTTCACTTCTTGATGAAGCTACAGCTGCGGCTGAGAGTATGCTTATGTCACAAAGAGTTAATGCTTCTAAGAGTAATAAATTCTTTGTATCCAATAATGTATTACCACAAACTCTTGATGTAATTAAAACTCGTGCGAAATATGCGGGTATTGAAGTGGTAGTAGGTGATGTAGAGTCATTTGATGCTAGTGGTTTTTATGGGGCTTTGATACAAAATCCTGGGTTTAATGGTGAAATAAAAGATTATACTTCTGTTATTGCTCGTGCTAAGGATACTAATCCAAAGCTTGTAGTTACTATGGCTTGTGATATTATGAGTTTGGTATTATTCAAGTCAGCAAAAACTCAAGGAGCTGATATAGCAGTTGGTAGTACACAGCGTTTTGGGATTCCTCTTGGTTTTGGTGGGCCTCATGCAGCTTATATGGCGACAAATGACGCTAATAAACGTAATATGCCAGGTAGAATTATTGGATTATCAGTAGATTCTAAAGGTAAAAAATCGCTACGTATGTCATTACAAACGAGAGAACAGCATATTAGGCGTGAAAAAGCGACTTCTAATATTTGTACTGCTCAAGTGTTATTAGCTAATATGGCAGGTTTTTATGCCGCATATCATGGTAGTAGTGGTTTAAAAGCAATTGCGAATAAAATTCACCACTTAACTTTAATTTTAGCTAATCATTTAAAATTAGCAGGGTTTAATCTAGGATCGCATGAATTAGTTTTTGATACACTTGTTGTAGCTACGGATAAAGCTGATACAGTTTATGCTAAATTAATCGAAGCTGGGTATCTAGTTGGACAAAATGGTCATAAGCTTATACTATCACTTGGTGAAACTACTGAAGTTGAAGATATTGAAACTATAATCAAATGCTTTACTGGTAAGGTTACAGTTTTGGATCATGCTAACGAAATTATACCATTATTAGTAAAATATAATAGCTTGTATCGTTCTGATGAGGTACTTAGTCATAAAGTGTTTAATACTCATAATAGTGAAACCCAAATGATGCGTTATTTAAAATACCTTGAGAATAAAGATATATCTTTGGTTCATTCGATGATTCCTCTTGGTTCTTGTACGATGAAACTAAATGCAGCTAGTGAATTAGAGCCGGTATCTTGGGCTGGATTTGCAAATGTACATCCGTTTGCACCAGCTAAATATGTTGAAGGATACATGGAGCTTGCTCGTGACTTAGAAACGCAGTTAAAAGCTATTACTGGATTTGATGCGGTATCATTACAGCCAAACTCAGGAGCTCAGGGTGAGTATGCTGGGATATTGACAATTCGTCGCTATCAAGAAAGCGTAGGGCAATCACATCGTAATATCTGTCTAATACCAAAATCAGCTCATGGTACAAACCCAGCAACAGCTCAGATGATGGGATTAGAAGTAGTTGTAGTTGATTGTGATACGGATGGTAATATCAATGTATCTGATCTCGAGCAAAAAGCTATTTTGCATAAAGATAATTTATCTTGTCTAATGGTAACCTATCCATCTACTCATGGGGTATTTGAAACTTCTATTAAAACTATTTGTCAGATTGTTCATGCAAATGGTGGGCAAGTGTATATGGATGGTGCTAATCTAAATGCGCAGGTTGGGCTAGTAAAACCTGCAGAGCTTGGTGCTGATGTACTACATAGTAATTTACATAAGACCTTTTGTATTCCTCATGGTGGCGGTGGTCCTGGTATGGGACCAATTGGTTGCAAATCACATTTAGCACCGTTTTTACCAGATCATCATCATACTCATTCAGCCGTGAAAGATGTTTATGCGGTTAATGCTGCACCTTATGGTAGTGCATCTATACTTCCAATTACATGGATGTATATTACTATGATGGGGGAGTATGGATTAGCATTAGCAACTAAGGTGGCGATTTTAAATGCTAACTATATAGCAAGTAAGTTAAATCATGCATTCCCAGTGCTTTATACTGGGGTTAATGGTTTGGTTGCTCATGAGTGTATTATTGACTTACGACCTTTAAAAGCCGAGACCGGTATTACTGAAGTTGATATTGCTAAGCGTTTAATGGATTATGGCTTCCATTCACCAACTATGTCGTTCCCAGTTCCGGGGACTTTGATGATAGAGCCGACCGAGAGTGAAGCACTTGATGAATTAGATCGTTTTATTTCAGCGATGTTAAGTGTTCATGCCGAAGTAATGCAGGTGAAAGATGGTAGTGTTGATAAACTAAATAATCCATTAAAAAATGCACCACATACAATGGCAGATATCATTAATTGGGATAAGCCATATACTATAGAAACTGGTTGCTTCCCACTTGATTATCTCAAAAAGAGTAAGGTTTTCCCAACGGTAAATCGGATTGATGATGCTCATGGAGATCGTAATTTCATGTGTAATTGCTTCGATTTCAATAGCTAAAATATATTATCATCCCAGCACCATTTCCCGTCATCGAAGCAGCAGGCTGGGATCATCTAACGTCATCCCAGCGCTCCAGTTTTCGTCATCCCAGCGCTCTAGTTTTCGTCATCCCAGCGGAGGCTGGGATCCATGCCCTAGAATATAACACTATGGTACAATATCTACATAATAAAATAAATTTATAAGCAGGGGTTTAATATGGAGAATGTAGCTAACCAATCTCAAATTGTTATTTATCAAACTGAAGACGGTAAGACTAAGTTAGATGTTCGTTTAGAAAATGGTACCGTATGGTTGACTCAAAAGCTTATGGCCGGGTTATTTCAAACAACCACTCAAAATATCACACTTCACCTTAAAAAAATATATCAGGAAGGTGAATTATTAGAAATTTCAACTTGTAAGGATTACTTACAAGTTCAAAATGAGGGTGGTCGCCAAGTAGAGCGTACCCAGAAGTTTTATAATCTTGATGTTATTATCTCAGTCGGTTATCGAATAAAAAGCCATGTGGCAACAAAATTCAGAATATGGGCAACACAAAGACTTACTGAGTATATCATAAAAGGTTTTGTTCTAGATGATGAGCGCCTAAAAAACCCAGATACACCATTTGATTATTTTGATGAGTTACTGCGTAGAATTCAGGATATAAGAACTAGCGAAAAGAGGTTTTATCAAAAAATAACTGATATTTATGCGACAAGTGTAGATTATGACCCAACCCTTGAAGCTAGTATTAGTTTCTTTAAAACTGTACAAAATAAAATGCATTGGGCTATTACAGGTCATACTGCCGCAGAAATTATTGCTAAAAGAGCCAATAGTAATTTGCCCAATATGGGATTAACTAATTTCAGAGGCATAAAAGTACGTAAGCAAGATGTAGGAATAGCAAAAAACTATTTAAACGAAGAAGAGCTTGCTGCACTAAATAATTTAGTGGAGCAATATCTGGTGTTTGCAACGGGGCAGGCTATGCGCCGAGTGCCTATGTATATGAACGATTGGATAGATAAATTACATGGCTTTTTAAGCATCAATGATAGAGAAATACTTACCCATGCGGGTAAAATAAGTCATGAACTTGCTTTGCAAAAAGCTGAGGAAGAGTACAAACAATATGGAAAAATACGCATAGCAAATAATGATGCTATGGAAAGTGATTTTGAAGAAGCAATTAAAAAATTACCAACTATTAAAAAGAAGAAATAATTACTTCCGTCATCAAAGCATCATGCTGGGATCCATGCCCTTGCTCTAAATCCATATTTTACATTTTGGATAGATAATACAGTACAATTGTGTATTATTATTGATTAAAGGAACCTTAGATGAGCAAAAATATTGAAATTAAATATGCACTAGTTACTGGCGCATCTAGTGGTATAGGCAAGTGTATTTGTAAATCCCTTTATACCAAAGGTTATAATCTAGTTATTATTTCAAGCGATAATGATAAACTTGAAAAAGCATACGGTGAAATTTCATCACTTCGAGCTGATGGTAAAATCTACACGTTTTGTGTTGATTTGTCGGAAGAAGGCTCAGCTCAAAAGGTATACCAATTTATACAATCACAAAATCTTAAAATAAATGTGTTGGTTAATAATGCTGGGGTTGGGGCTTATGGTTTACACATAGATCAAAGTCCAGCTAAAATTGATAAAATGCTAAAACTAAATATCATTACTTTAACAAATTTATGTGCTTTATTTGGTGGGGCTATGAAAGAAGATGGCGGTGGTTATATCCTCAATATATCGTCTATAGCAGCATATCAATCCGTTCCTTACCTAGCAGCATATGCTGCATCAAAAAGTTACGTCTTAAACTTTTCTGAAGGTTTAGCAAAAGAACTTGAAGATTATAATATAGTTGTCACTTCTTTTGCACCAGGACAAACGAATACTAATTTCTTTAATTATTCTAATGTCCCAAAGAATCATAAATTTTATAAATCAACTTCGTTTGCTAATCCCGAGGATGTAGCAAACGAAGCTCTAAAAGCTTTATTTGATAGAAAATTATCAGTAGTGTACGGATTTAAAAACAAAGCATTGGCATTTAGTAATAGACTGGTACCAAGATGGTTGAGCGCCACAATCTCCAAAAAACTAGTTTCAAAATAAGTTAAACGTGAACAATGCTCTAGTTTATAGATTTTCTCACTGTTTGTAGTATTAAAATCATAATCAAAGCAGTAGCTTCTCCGTCATCCCAGCAGTCATCGAAGCAACAGCTTGTACGTCGTCCCAGCGGAGGCTGGGATCCGTGCCCTTGCCCTCATTAATGCCATTCCAAAATAACAACTAAAAATTAATAATAAAATTTCTCCTATTTTATACATGCGAATGATTCTCATTTACATATATAATCACTACTTAATTTATACATTGAATAGGAGGAAGTCATGTCTCGTAAATTAAATAAAAAAATAACCGCTATTGCTTTAGCCGTCTGTTTATCAACAAAATGTTTTGGAGCTAGTGCAGGTAATGATGCATTTAGTAAAAAATATGTTGAGAATAATCAGACCGCAATTTTAAGCGAGGACCCAGGGCCATGGTTTTGGGTAATCGATATAACAAAAGATTTAATGATGAGTTATTTAGGTGGGATGATTGCTACAGATACTGGTGATATGCTTAAATTAGAACAACAAAATGCTGAAATTTTGAAAGATTTGCAAGAACAAAAGGAGATGTTACAATCACTATTAGGGGATGTGGTAGTTAAGCAAATTGGTATTCAAAATGACGATTTTGTTGATACCAAATCTGAGTTTGTAGCGGCAATAAGAACTTTTGGGTATCAATCACAAAATTACCCATTTTATAATAAGTTTCGGCAGGGGCCCCCAGCATTTAATCCACGTTTGGTAAATGAGCGAGGGTTATGGATGGCATTATCACAATATGATAGAGAAAATCAGAAAGATCCAGCTTATAATCAAGGTAGTTTAACGATGACTTTTTTTGATGGTAGCATTCGTCAATTAAAGTCGTTAGAGGATTTAACTACAGATACAACAACTACAATGCATATTATAGGAACTTCTGCAACCAATGCTTCTCAATTACCAGCTATAAATAAATCCTTAGATACAATTTATAATTTAGGTTATTGGATGTTAACTTACAGGGCACAAATTGAAGTTTGGCGTGTTTGGTTTGGAATTCCTTCAGGTAATCTATTGTCAAGTGATGACGAAGTGTCACAAATTGTATTTGCGTATCACCAAAATCTAGATCAAATTTATAAAGAATATCAACAAAATTATAATCTAGCAGCGGCAAATGCAGCCCATGGCCCTTATAGAGTCCAATATTGTAATAATACGGGTAATGATGCAATGAGCTTTCAGTTAAAAGAGCTAGGTTTGACTTATTCAAAAAACATTAATAATAATCAATGTTATTTTTCTTATCCACAAAATAGTGATTATGGAAACTTTGAAATGGATACATATAAAGAACGTGCATGGCATAATTTAAGACGCGTTGGATGTTATACTAGTCATTCATTGGAAGCTGCTGGTGGTGCTAGTTTTTCTGCTAACGATCCAAATCAGAGATTTATTGGAATGAAGGTAACAGGTTGCTCTTATGTTGACGATAGCTCTTGCAACTATCATCATATGCAAGATAGCTGCTATGGTGAAGCCTTCACTGTATCTGCTCATGATGCTGGGTTTGATCCAACCCCTGAAAGCGCACCTGCAGACATTACAAAGTAATATACTCCCTCATCCCAGCAATATTTTCCGTCATCCCAGTAGCGTTTTCTATGTCATCCCAGCGCAGGCTGGGATCCATGCCCTCATAGCATTCATATTATGGTAAAATCACTACATTATTGAATAAATTTATAAGTAGGGTTATAATATGGATCATGCGGTTAATCAATCTCAAATTGATAAAATTCAAATTAGCTATGACAATATCCCTTTAGCAGTTTTTTTGTTAGGTGCGAATGGTAGTGGTAAGAGTACCTTACGTAATTATCTAAATTTGTCTGATATTCAAACTAATATTGATCCTGATGTTCTAAATAGAATATTCAAGCTTAGGTATCCAGATAGTTATCTTATAGAGTCAGCCAAACAAGCTTTAACTATGTATAATCAGGGTGTGGGTAGTGGTCTAAATATTTGTATTGAGAGTACATTGTCTGGGCGAGGTACTATAGAACGAATAAAAGCAGCAAAAGATAATGGATATTTTATTGTAGCGTATTTTGTTGGTTTAGAGAGTTTAGAGCTTAATATTGAACGCGTTAGACAACGTGTTCTCAGCGGTGGACATAATATTCCTACAGAAACTATAACTAGGCGTTATACTGAATCAATCAATAACTTTATAAAATGTATCCATTTGTTTGATGAAGTTCATATTATTGATAATAGTGATAAATCATATAATTTACAGGTATCAAAATTTTCTGATAAATTGGTAAATTATACTGATAAAATTAAACATTGGGTAAGTAATATTGTTAAAAACGATAAATTATTAAAGTCTGAATTATAAGCTATGCTGGTGCTGATTACAGAAATAAATTATTAGAGTAAGGTGATTGAACATGTACGAGTCTAATAGAATTGAATTTAAACGTGAATTAAATGATAGTTTAGAAAAAGAGGTTGTTGCTTTTTTAAACTATAAAGATGGTGGCATCATTTATATTGGCATAGATGATAAAACAAAGTCAGTTCTTGGGGTTAATGATATTGATGCTGTGCAGCTTAAAGTAAAAGATAGAATTAAAAATAATATTAATCCTTCCACAATGGGGTTATTTGAAGTGATTACTGAAATACAATATGAAGCAATATATACTAAGGAATGTAAAGCCTGATGCAGATGGGTATCAAAAATTAATTGACTTTTATCTTGAGTTTAAAGATTTATTCTGGGAAGATTTTGAATTATCTTTTGAAAGTTGGTTTAGTGCAAATCTTTGTGCTCCACTTGGGGCTATTTTAGACAAGATAAAAGTTGATAAATTAAGTGACGTGCTGTTGATAAATATGCCACAAAGCATTCAACATATATTTCAAAGAAATGAGTTTTTATCATACTATGGATTTCCAAAAATATTGGATGATAGGCAAACTGTAATTAAATATTTGAAGCTAAAGCCAGAGGATAGTAAATTCTTTACCCAATATATTAAAGAAGAGTTAATTGGACATAGAGGAATCCCAGATCTTAGTGAACGATTGAAGAGAAAAATTACTGAGTCAATATATGAAATGTTTGTAAATGCAAAAATGCATAGTCAAACAAAATTTATTTATACTTGTGGGCAGTTTTTTCCTCAAAATAAGTCTATTTGGTTTACTATTACAGATGTAGGTGTTGGATTTAAGGCAAAAATTAATGAGCGTTTTGGAAGTGATTTATCTTCTGCTCAATCAATAAAGTGGGCAGTTCAAAATGGGAAGACAACCAAAACTGATGTAACTGGTGGTATAGGGTTAGCTTTATTAAAAGAATTTATAACCAAAAATAAAGGTAAAATGCAGATTATTAGTGGTAATGGATTTTACAGCTTTGATAGTAGTCAAGAAACTACTCAAGATTTAGATGGTGATTTTCCAGGTACTATAATATCTATGGAATTTAAGACTGACGATACTAGCTCGTACAGCTTAATTTCAGAAATTGATATAAATAATATTTTTTAGGAATATAAATATGGAACAAATAAGAATTAGTGTTTATAACTCAGTTGGGAATTCATTTTGTACTGAAGCAGATGATGGTAAGATTGTATATGAATCTATAAAAAATGCTATTGTTAATAAAAAATCTGTTATTCTTGATTTTCAGAATGTTGAGATGATTACATCAGCATTTTTAAACACATCAGTTGGGCAACTTTATGGTGAGTATGCAGAAGATTTTATTAAAAATAATCTCTCAGTGGAAAATATACTTTCAGAAGATGCTGTTTTGTTAAAACGTGTTGTTGAAACTGCAAAACTGTACTACAATGATGATGGTAGCCTACAAGAGTCAATTAATGAGATATTGGAGGATTAATAATGGTAGGTAAGCGTTATAGCCTTGAAAAAATTAGTCATTTAAAAGATAGGGGAATTTTTTTTGATGCTAATATCTTAATGTATTTATTTTGGTCTTCTAATCCTAATCTTGAAAAGACCTATGCTACTTTTTATACAAAATTGATTCAGCAGAAGAACAAATTTTATGTGGATGTTTTAGTTATATCTGAAATTGTAAATAGTGCGTTGAGAATTGAACATAAGAAATATAATGCGTTAAATAAAAATCCTATTAAAGAATTTAAGCAATATAGAAATAGTAAATCAGGTAAGGCGAGACGCAGTGAGTCTCGAATTAGTTTATATGCAATACAATAGGAATAAATTCCGTCATACCAGAGTTAAATTTTGTCGTCCCAGCGCAGGCTGGGATCCATGCCCTCATACCATAAAACCAAAATAACGAACATAAATTAGAGCATGGATTCCAAACTCGTGACGAAACAGCAACAAGTTTTTGTTTGGAATGACATAGAAAATTCGCCACACTGCTTGTCATCGAAGCAACAGCTTGTAAGTCGTCCCAGCGCAGGCTGGGATCCATGCCCTCATACC
>CANFGS010000038.1 GCA_947446595.1 Neisseriaceae bacterium
ATCATTTCCCGCATAACATAAGCTCCTAAAACCTAATATAATTAAAAAAAGTAAAATTTTATTCATTTTGCACCTTAACTTAAAACACATATAAAAACCTCATAATAATTTAATTAACTGGGTAATAATCAATTTCACCATTACAAATACCATGAGCACATGTTAATGAATTTTCAGGTCCTCCACCAACTAACTTAAAGATTGTTCCATATTGAGGAGTATTACTAACTAATTGTAACTGATAAATAGCATCAACATTATTGTCTCCAGCAACAACATTACTTTTAAACCTTAATGTAAAATTTGTAGCACCAGTGATATCAACAGCTTCTATAGTTATTTGGGCTGCATTAATAGATCCACCATTATTTTGAAGGTCATTACAAGTAGATGGTTCAGTTTTTATCACTAAATTATACTGACTACATTTACGCCCTTCTTCACCTGAAGAGTAAATTAAAGATTCAGATACATATCCACTTTCAAAAATGTCAGTCTCATATTTACTATCGCCAATTTTAGGATATAGTTTCCTATCAATTGCATCTAATTTATAATTTTCTCCAAGAATATTATGAAAGTAATATACATTTGGTTCATTAGAAGAGTTATTTTTATTAACACATAATTTTAATTTTGCTTCCATTATACTAGGTAATAAAAATGTTTTTCCAGAGGCACCCTTATCGGTACTAAATTGACCACTAGCTGGTGGAATTGCACATGCAATAGGGGTTGCTACAGGATGAGGACCTAGGTTTGCATCAAGAATATGAACTGAACTAGTTAATAGATACTTACCATCAGGATTATTAAAATTATTCTGCACAACTGATGCTTGAGCAACACCATAGCCAGATCCATCATTTAAATCATCGCTTTGAATAGTAAGGTTTCCAACAGAACCATTTCCTTTGAATTGACCATAGTCAGTATCAACTGCTAAAGAACTACCACCGAAATCAGTAGATCTAGTTTCACCTGGTTTAGCCGTTTCCCATACTAACCATATACTACTTGATGGTGAATTTGTGTTAGTTCTATAATCATCACCGTCATAATAAATAGATTTGATTGAATATCCAGTATTATTAACAATATCAAAATTACGTTCAGGACCAAAACATTTTGCATTTTCACTAAGACGGTCACCAAAATTAGCAAAATTACCTTCATTTCCTTCACAAGCAAAAACACCTGAATTTCCGACACATGAAAATGGTACATTAGCGTGAGACTGTAGTATATTGTAACCAGGAAAATAAGGAACAATGTCTAAAGTACACCATATATTAGATGTAACAGTATTACCGTTTTGAATATGCCAAACATTATTTGAATCATACGGACCTACACCATTGTTTTCTGGGTTCTGAGCACAGGCTAAATCACCAAGTCCTGATAACAATAATACAATCACAACTTTCTTACAACACGGGCTGAATTTAAACATAAAAAACCTCTTAATAGAAATTACTCGATATCATCATATAGACTAATATATGCTATCAGTCAACGATTATAAGGCAGTTTAGTATACTTGATTATATGCATTTTTTGAAATTAATTAATTCTAAAAAAGAATAAATAGATCAGGGTGTTTTTCTAAATATTTATGCTATAAATTATGATTAAAATATTATGCATAAAAATTTTATTTATAGGTGGCTCTGGACTTGCTAGAGCATATTTAAATTTATCTGAGCTTACCAAAGAAACCTTTATCCAAAACCCATTCCAAACTGTTGATGAAAAATTATTAGGAATTAATAATAAACTTTATAAAACAGGTGATTTGGTACGTTATTTATCTAATGGTAATATAGAATATATTGGACGTGCTGATATACAAGCTAAAATTAATAGTTATCGGATAGAATTAGGAGAAATTGAGTAGTAAATTAGATACAAAAGAATTACCAAAGTCTCAGGTTTCTACTAATTATAATTGAAGATAATTGTTATTAAGGAATAACTAAGTTAAACCTAAGCACTGGTAACTAATAGCCCAGATATTCTATCTAATGTATTATTTACTCTAGTAGCAATCACCTCTAAATCTTCTAATATATTATATAATGGTGGCATTATATATAATGAGTTACCAATTGGTCGAATATAGATTAATTCTTCAATACCAATAGTAAAAACTTGATCTAATATATTCTTTGATAGATCTAACTCAATAGTACCAATTGAAGCAATTACACTTATTTTTTTAATAAAAGAGAATTTAGCCTTTAGATTATTTAGTATTTTAAAAATTTCAGATTCTGCTAATTTCACATCATTTAGTACAGAGGTTGTATCTAAATAATTTAGATAGTTTACTGCAACTGCTGCAGCTAGTGCATTACAGCTATGCGTATGAGAGTGTGGAAATATTTTTTGATGTTCTCTAAAACAATCGCTTATTGTGCGATTTATAACAACCGTACTCATAGGAATAGCACCGGCAGTGAGATTTTTAGCGAAACAAACTAGATCTGGTTCAATACCAAGGATTTCTTTACTAACAGAATAGCATCCTAGCCTCCCTAGGCCAACCATAATCTCATCAGCAATGATATGTAAATCATAAGTTTTAGCAAGGTTAATGATTTTAATTAAAAAATCACGGCTGATAATCTTCATACCAGCTGTACCTTGAACTATGGGTTCAATAATTAAAGCGGTTGAAGTCGGTGCGTAATTAATAAAAAAACTGTCCCAGTAAATATTATCAAAGTTGCAATCACTCCACAAAGGATCATTAGTTCCAGTGACATATGTTATATTATCAATAAAATAATTTGTGGAAATTAATGCTTCATAATTCTTTTTGTATTCAGGTATTCCACAAACGCTCAAGGTAAATACAGTTTCGCCATGATAACCACCTGATAATGCTATAAACTTTGATCTCTGACTTTGCTTTTGAAGAACTCTAATTTCATAGCTTAGTTTCATAGCAATTTCTACAGCACTACTTCCATCACAAGCGTACATTACCTTATCCATTTGTGTGAATATTTTGGTTAAGCGGTTTGATAGAGTTTCTATAGTGTTATTTAATGCGTTTGCTGGAATATGATGCTCAAAGCAATCCAGTTGCTTTAGAATACTTTCTCTGACAAGTTGGTGTTGATGACCAAGAGGTTTACACCACCAACTAGATATTGCATCATAGATTTGTTTGCCGTCGGTGGTTGTTAGAAATGATTGGTGCGCTTTTGCAACATACACGTTGGTATCACTAATATCTGGTTTATCAGCAGGTAGCCAGGTATAGTTTATTTGCACGTAAAAAAATCTTTAAATATTTGGGTTGGCTGTAGACTTCCATTATAAGGTATAGTTCCTAAATACGGCACATCTAAGTTACTAGTCAAATAGTTAAGGTTTTCATCATAAGATAGCATATTAGGATCAATTTGATTTGCTATAAACCCAACAATACTGATATTATGTTGTTTTAATGTATTTACAGTTAATAAGGTATGGTTTAAGCAACCAAGCTTCATACCAACTACAACAATAACAGGATGACTCCATTTTTTAAGTAAATCTAAATAGGTTTCTTCATTATTTAATGGAACCATAAGACCACCTACACCTTCAATTAGAAGATGGCTTACAAGTAATTTTTTATCAATTATTGATTTAGTTTTATTATAGACTAGTTGTGAATTTAATTTAAAATTTTCCATTTTTGCTGCGATGTGTGGTGCAACTGGGTGCTTAAAACAAAACAAGTTCATTTTTTTTGAAGCTAAAGGGTGCGTATTTGACTTTAATAATCTATAAACATCGTTATTGAGTTCTCCATATTCGGTTGGATCAACCCCAGATGCAATTGGTTTTATGGTAGTGATTGGTTGTTTATCTTTACCTAAATATTCCATTATTTTACAACAAGAATGTGTTTTTCCAATTTCAGTATCCGTTCCAACTATACAAGCAATTTGCATTAAAATAAACTCCTACAAACTTAAAAATCTAACAATACTGTGGTTACCTTAAGGCGCTATTTTAGCATTACTGACTACCAATGTAAACTAAAATTCACCAAAATTTGGTATATTTTTTTCAAAAAATTATTTTTTCGCTACAATAGTTAAATAAGAAAAACTAATTGGCAAACCATCAGAAGTCGCAATTTTTTGATAAAAGCCTTCTAGTTGTTGGAGTTTTTGTTTTCCACCCAACCCAGATGTTGACTTACTTAAATTCGTACCAGTTAATTTAAAATTTCTAAAGAGTGAGAGTAGATTATCAAAGTAAAAAGTTTGACTCCAATGAGATTTTTGCTTTATAGTAAATCCAACATTTTCGAAAAGTTTTATATAACTATTTTCATCTAAAAATGTTAAAGTGTGCTGTTCATTATCAACTTGTGCCCAAGACTCTTGTAGTTCTGATAAACTTGGCTTTATTAATGTACATAATATTATAGTTCCACCAGGTTTTAATACTCTATAGGCTTCAGATAATACTTGAAGTTTATCATCTGGCCACTGTAGCATTAGATTAGATATTATAAGTGAAAAAGTATTATTCATAAATGGTAATTTTTGTGCATCACCATTAATTTTATGTTTTGAATTAGCAGTTTTAAGCATTGGCAAGCTTAGATCAAATGATATAGTTGGACAATTAGTTTCATTACAGTGTTTTAAAGTACCAGGTCCACTACCTAAATCTAAAACCACTTCTTCATCATGATTATTATAGTACTTATCAATAAGGTTATAAATCTTTTTTGCTGAAGATACTTGCATTTTTGCATTAGACAAATAGTTTTTAGCAGCTTTACTAAAATTATTAAGCTTCATAAGACAAACTCCTTAATTTTAGTAATTAATTCAGTAGTATTTAGATTCGCATGTGATGATTCTTGTAGGGTATATTTGTTAAATAAATTATTACCTAAAGTATTCGAGTCCGGAACTAGATGATCATTAGCTGCATAAATAGCAAGCATTTTTACTGAAATATCAGCTAGTTCCTCTTTTAAATCAGTTGTCTTTATAATCTGAAGCCAATTAGCTAGAGTGTCTTTAGTACTTGTTTCACTTAGTAATTTAGATAATTCAGTATCTCTATATGGGTGCATGGCTAATGTACTAAAATATTGTTTAAACTGCTCTAAAGACATATTTTCAAGCTTTTGTTCCAAACGCGAAAAATCATCTAGTTTTATACCATGCCAATTATCATCACTTAAAAACCGAGGTGTTGAATTAATTAGAATAACTTTACTGAGTATATCTGGTATTATATTGGCAATTTTAATAGCAATTAATCCACCAGTGGAATATCCACATAAGATAACCTTTTCATCATAGCTCTCAATCATTTCAATCACTTTATTAGTAGCAATATTAATATCAAATGGAGCCTCAAAAGTATTAATATCAATAAATTTAACTCTATTACTAATTTGATGCAAAGATTGAATCGCTAAATCATTAAGCACAAAACCACCAATTACGATAATCATTGGATCATTAATTTTTAGGTTCATAAGATATTATCCATAGAATTAATCTGCTCTATTAGAAAGTCTAGATCTTGATTAGGCTGTAAGGCATTAAGTGAAATCCGTAGACGTGGTTTATCTTTGGGTACTGTTGGATATTTGATTTTACCCACCAAAATATTATTATCAAATAATCTAGTGTGTATAGCATCTAATTGATTTGAATCAGAAAAAATTAGTAACTGAATTGGCGATTGGTTATAAATGCCATTTTGATAATTTGTAAAGTTAGGACTATTTTTATCAGTTAAACTACTAAAGTATGATATATTATTTCTTAAACGTTTTCTTAAAGCGCGCCCTTCATCTGATTTGATAATTTCTAAGCTCTTACGAGTAGCTGCTGCTATGCTAGGTGGTAAATTAGTACTATAAATCTGGCTTCTAACACTTTGTTGTAAATATTCTATAAGGTTTTCATTACCACAAATAAACCCCCCATGAGTACCAAAGGCTTTACCAAAAGTACCAATAAATAAATCAATATCATTGGTTTGTAGACCTAGCTGTTCCAATGTTCCAAAACCATTCTCACCCAATGCTCCAACTCCATGCGCATCATCTATAATTAGTAGTACATTATCTGGAGATGATTTTTTTAGTTGAAGTAATTTATTTAAATAGCTACATGTTCCATCCATGCTAAAACTACCTTCAGTTAGAATAAGATGTCTTTTGTCTGTTTGTAGTTTTATCTTATCAATCATACTATCGATATTAGCATCGGTGAACGAACTAAATTTAGCCTTAGATAGCAAGATACCATCGATATGAGATGCATGACAGTTTCTATCAAGCCATAGCATAGTATCGCTATCCACAAGCTGGCTATAGATGCCTACATTTAATTGAAATCCACTATTAAATAGTAAGCATCTATTAAATCCAAGCCAAGATGCTATTTCACTAGATAATAAATCATGTTCTTCTGTATATCCACTAAGAGTTGGAGCACCAGTACTACCTAGCCCATATACATTAGCAGCCATATTAAAGGCTTCAACTATTTCTGTATTAGTACTTAGGCCTAGATAGTCATTGCTAATAAAATTAAGGTGTTTTTTAGTTTTAGTTGTTAAATAACGAGCATTGCCAGATAACCTTAGTATTCTAGGTCTTAAAACAAGTAATGATTCATATCGTTTGGCAATATAATTAGCCCATTTAACCATTAGTACTTATTCCTAACTTAGATATTAGGTTTTTATCAGAATCTTGATGGTTATTATCTGTTGTTAATAATTTCTCACCATAAAAAATAGAATTAGCACCACTCATAAAACACACGGCTTGTTCTAACTCTGATAACTCTAGTCGTCCCGCAGATAAACGAATTCTAGTTTTCGGAAATAAAATCCTAACAGTTGCAATTACCCTAACCAGTTCAAATTTATCTAAGTCTTCTACATCAGCTAATTTAGTACCCGGCACTTTCACTAACATATTAACAGGGATTGAATCTGGTGCTGTTGGGAGGCATGTAAGAGCATGAATAAAACTTATTCTATCAGCCCTACTTTCACCAAGCCCTAATATACCACCGCAACATACCTTAATTCCAGCCATACCAACATTTGTTAAGGTATCTAATCTATCTTGGAATGTTCTAGTTGTGATAACTTGAGAATAATATTCAGGTGAAGTATCGATATTATGATTATAATAATCAAGACCCGCAGCTTTTAACTCATTGGCCTGATCCATAGTTAAACTACCTAAAGTTGCACAAGATTCAAGCCCATGCTTTTTAATTACACCAATATATTCATTTACACGATTTAATGCACTACTATTTGGGGTTTTGTACCCTGCCCCCATACAAACACGCTTAACTCCTTTGGTTTTGGCTTCAAGTACTACTTTTTCAACTTCTGCTAACGGCAGTAATGGATTAACTTTAATTTCACTTTGATTACTATTACTTTGTGAACAATAAGAACAGTCTTCAGGGCATCCGCCTGTTTTTACGCTTACTAGCTGACATAACTCTATATCATCAACAAAATTTTGCTGGTGAATACTACGTGCTTTACTAACTAACTCAAGAAATGGCTGTTCATAAATTATCGATATATCTTCTTTGTTAGTAGTCGTAAGCATAGTGTACCTTTATAAAAAACTTCATACATTTCCATTATTGTACTATAATTACCATCTAATTTAATAATAAAAATTATGAAAAATTTGATTTTATACTAGAGAATGATATAATACCTTCTAATGTATCACATAATAATGAAAGATAACAATGAATATTGAATTTAATAACTACCTCCATTTTCTGCTTTACAATGATAGTGAAGAGCGTGATGCGGTTCACTCTAGAACTGTAGAAAAGATTTTTGATCGCGTAAAAAGGAACGGATTTAAAATTTATGAGGCCCAAAATATTGATGAGGCATATCGTAGTGTCAATGTTGATTTATCTATTGGTGCATTTTTACTTATACTTGATAAACAAAACCATCAACCTGTAGTCGAATTAGTTAAATTTATTCGTGATCGTGGTTTAGAAACTCCAATTTATATAATATCTATGGCTGATTCATTTGCTGATATCAATAACAATAATTTTGCTAAAATTAATGGTTTTATCTGTTTAGAAGAAGAAAGCGTTGATCATATAGTAAAAGAAATTTCCTATTCTTTGACAAAATATGGTAGAAGTATAGTATCGCCTTTCTTTGGTGCATTATTACAGCATAATTTCCAAGGAAGTCGTGCTTGGACCTGCCCTGGACATCAAGGCGGGGTGTTTTTTAAACGCTCTCCTGCTGGAAGGATATTCTTTAAGCATATGGGTGAAGCTGTATTTCGCGACGATTTGTGTAACGCCCAAATTGATCTTGGAGACCTATTGATTCATGAAGGACCTGCACTTGAAGCTCAAGCTGAAGCTGCCAAAATCTATGGATCAGATCGTACATATTTCGTTATGAATGGCACATCTACTTCTAACAAAACAGTTACTTGCGCCCTACTTGCTGAAGATGATTTAGTTCTATTTGACCGTAACAACCATAAGTCAAACCATCAAGGAGCTTTGTTTTTGGCAGGTGCTACTCCAATTTATCTAGATACTAATCGTAATCAATACGGAATGATTGGGCCAATTAATTGGAACTCATTAGATGAAACAGTGTTACGTGAACGTATCAAGAATAATCCTCTAGTAAAAGATAAAAACGCTTGGGAAAAAGAGCGTCCATTTCGTTTAGCTATAATTGAACAATGCACCTATGATGGTACATTATATAATACCAAAACTATTTATAATAAGATTGGTCATTTATGTGATTTTATTTTATTTGATGAAGCGTGGGCTGGATTTGGTAAATTTCATCCATTATTTAAAAACCATTTCTCAATGGGAATTGAGGATCTTGATGAAAATAGCCCTGGCATTATTGCAACTCAGTCTACCCATAAACAATTAGCAGGGTTTTCTCAAGCTTCCCAAATTCATTTCAAAGACAATCACATAAAAGGTCTATCAAGAAGAGTAGAACATCGTAGATTTAATGAAATGTTTATGTTACACGCATCAACTTCACCATTTTATCCTCTTTTTGCATCTCTTGATGTATGTGCTCAAATCCATAAAGGTAAATCAGGTGAAATACTTTGGGATGATACAATCAAACTTGGTATCGAAGTTAGAAAAAAAATTCGAGGCTTACAAAATAAATATGCCGAAGATGACGATGCTAGTAAGCGTTGGTTTTTTAATCCATTTGTACCAGATACAATTAGTATAACTAATTCTGAGCATATAGAAGATATAGTTAACACTCCTTGGGAACAAATAGATACTGATGTTTTGGCAATAGAACAACAATGCTGGAGATTCACAGAAGGTAATAATTGGCATGGTTATAGCAAAATAGCTGACAATTACGCTATGGTTGACCCTAATAAACTAACATTATTAACTCCGGGGATAGATCCTATAACTGGCGAATATGAAGACTTTGGGATTCCAGCTACAATTTTAACTAATTATCTTCGAGATAATGATATTATTCCTGAAAAATGTGACTTAAATAGTATCTTATTTCTAATGACTCCAGGAGTTGAAACTAGTAAGGCATCATCTCTCATATCACATTTAGTTAAGTTTAAAGAATTAGTTGATGCAAATGTACCATTACATGATGTAGTACCAACTATTTATGATAAATATCGTAAACGCTATTCTGGATACAAGATCCGTGAGTTATGTCAAGAGATGCATGATTTTTATAAAGCTAAAAATGTAAAAAAACTACAAGAAGATTCCTTTAGTTATGAACACTTTCCAGAACAAGCGATGAGTGGACGAGCTGCTAATAACGCTCTTGCCGGAAACAAAGTTGACTATATACCGCTAAAAGAAGCTAAAAACCGAATAGCTGCAACACTAGCACTTATTTATCCTCCTGGGATAGGTATCATAGTACCAGGTGAACGCTATGATGCTAAGGCAACTCCTATGATTGAGTATTTCAATGCTTTTGAAGAAAGCTGGCGTTTGTTTCCAGGGTTCTCTAATGAGATTCAGGGGGTATATGCTGAGGAAAATAATAATGGGGAAGTTGAATTCTTCACCTATGTGGTTGCCGCGGGTAAATAATACTCAACTACTCGCATACAGTTTAATGATGGTATGATTCAATTACCCCCCCCTTAATAATATAAGGGGGGTAATTCTTAAAAATTGATAAAATTTAACTATATGTTTTATCTAACATGATAGTACGTTTAATACTTATTCACTGCGAACTAATTAGCCGGCCTAAATATTTCTACAGTAGAATTTAACATTGAATCTACTCGGGGTTCCATGCGTAAACCGCAGATTTTTTTGATTTTGCTCTGAAACCACTGTTATCATTAGCTTACAGCCAATTCAATACTCATAACTATCTCATCTAAATTAATTATCGCATTCTCCAAAAACACCAATCTCCCCTGAAAATGGATA
>CANFGS010000039.1 GCA_947446595.1 Neisseriaceae bacterium
GCTCCGATAATTGAATGTCTTGCTTTATTGATGTTGCAATATATCTTAAATTAATTGGTTGACCTGTAATTCTATACATAAAAAATCTCCTAAAATAATTAATAGTTATTTTATCAAGATTTTCCAGTATCTATTCTAGCTTTTACAAACTTAACTATAAACCTCGCGCCTATTACCAATCTTAATTACCACAATAGTAACACTACTATCAAGAATTCTGCTTATGATACGATAGTCACCAACCCTATATTTCCAATAATCACTATACTTACCTTTTAGGTTTTCACCTAGTAAACGCGGATCTTTTGCTTCTTTTAAGCGCTCATTAAGAAATTTAAGGATTCGTACTGCAACTTGATGATCCAGCTTTGCAAGTTCTTTCTCTGCTAATGGATCTATTTCAACTACCCAGGCCATATTTCTCCATCACTTCTGCTAAAGGTATGGTTTTTGTTTTCCCTTGTATGATATTATTAGTTCTCTTGTCTGCAATATAAATATCTTCCAAATCATCTATATGTTCCAAAATAGCCTCTCTAGCGTAGAAAGTTTTCGTTCTACCAGTTAAATTTGCTAATTTAGTTAATCTATTCTCAATTTCAGTTGGCAACCTAATAGCTAACATAATTTTCTCCTCATATGCTATACATGTATATCACTATTATACAATAGGCTCTAGAGAATGTCAAGTATAACTTAGCCAAATAGGACTAAGACCATTCCGCCTAAAAATATAAGTAACCTACCGATATAAATAAAGCCCATTTTTGCATATCTAAAACCTACCCTTAGTTAATAGATTATTAGTAATACTTTGAAGTAATTCAAAGCGCACCTTATCCATTTGCCCATTTTCATAGAGAGTTTTGACTATACACCCAGGTTCATTCAAGTGCCGGCAATTCCTAAACTTACACTCGCCCAAATGATCTTTTATTTCAGGAAAATACTCAATCAACCTATCAACATCAAGATGATATAAGCCAAATTCCTGTAGCCCAGGACAATCGATAATATTTGAATGATTATTGATATGATAGAGTTCGGCATTAGTGGTGGTATGGCATCCAGTATTTTCTGATTTACTAATTTCACCAGTTCTTGCCCTACCATCCGGAATAACCTGGTTAATAATAGTTGATTTACCAACCCCAGATTGCCCAATAAGAAGGCTATTTTTATTAGCTAATTTTGATAAAATAGCATCACAACCATTATAGGCTGATAACGAGATTACTTCATACCCTAAAGAGGCAGTATATAGATTAATAATCTTATTAGTAAAATCAGCGCTTTCAGTTAGATCTGTTTTATTGATTATAATAATTGGGGTAATTCCTGCACTCTCTGCAAAAATCAGACAGTTATTAAGAAAATTTAGATTACAATTAGGTTTAACTGCAATAACGATTAGCATTTGATCAATATTACTAGCTATTATTTTACTACGGTTATTATCGGTGCGATAGACTAGATTATCGCGCTTAATTACATCTACAATTTGAACTTGTTCGCTATTTATCTCTTCGATGCCAACAATATCACCAACAACATACTCAGTTTTTTTGCTTTTAGTCACTGCCTGATAGTTTGTACCGTCAATTTCTACGATAAACTGACGGCCATAGGCTTTTACAACCAAAGCTGATTTTGTCATAACTGCTCTAGATGGGCAATTCTAACACTTGCCGGAGGATGTGAGTAATAAAACCTAACGTATAATGGGTCTGGCGTTAGGGTTGACGCATTATCTCTATACATTTTAACTAAGCCACTTATCAAATAACGCTTATCACTATAACAAGATGCAAAACTATCAGCCTCAAACTCATTCTTTCTCGAGAAAAAACTAGACAATGGAGCAAATGGAAATGAAAATAATCCAAGCAATGCTGAAAATAAAATCAAACCATTATATGTTGATATTGTTGACACCCCAAGACTAGTATATAAAGCAGGTTTATTAATTAATAAACTTAGGATATATAATATAACCAATGTAATTCCAAAAGATATAATCATTTGTTTTAGAATATGTTTTTTCTTGAAATGCCCAAGTTCATGAGCTAAAACCGCCTCAGTCTCATCATGGTTTAATTGTTTCATTAGGGTATCAAAAAATACGATGCGTTTTGATTTCCCAATTCCAGTAAAATAAGCATTGCCATGGCTACTACGCTTTGAGCCATCCATTACAAATAACCCACGTGATTTAAAGCCACATTTGTCAAGTAATCTATTGATTCGATTTTTTAGCACTACATCTTCAAGCGGCTTAAACTTATTAAATAAAGGGGCAATAAAAATCGGATAGATAACTAGAATACTTAAATTAAACCCAACTAATACCACCCACACCCATAACCACCAAATACTACCTAGAATACTCATTAGCCATAAAACTAGATATAGAAGTGGAATACCAATTATGGCTGCAATAATAATGCCTTTTACTAAATCAGCGATAAATAACTTTACAGTGGTTTTATTAAAACCATACTCTTGCTCAATCCCAAAAGTAGCATAAAGACTAAAAGGCATAGTTAAAATAGAGTTTAGTACGCTATAAAACCCAATAACCACAACTCCTAACGTCAATGGACTAGCTATCAAATTACTCAAATAATTATTAATTAGTTGAATTCCACCACCTAAGGTAAAAGCTAATAATAATATACTTGAAAAAATCTCTTCAAAATTATTTAGTTTCAATTTAGCTAAATTATAATACGCTGCTTTTTGATGGTCGTATAGCTTAATTTTTTTAGCGAAACTTTCTGGTACTTCATTGATATTACTCTTTATTGCTACTTGTTGCTTATAGTTTAAATATAACTTAAGTAATAATATAGCGGTAACTAAAACAACAAAACAGATACTTAACGTGGGCATAATTGGTCCTTTTATTTTTCTAATAAGTATGTGATTTTACTATATTTCTTAGATACAGATGGTATAAATGTATTACAATCTAGTACTTAAATAATATAAATGGACTAAAATCTTAATGCTAAGTATAAAAAATCTGCAATTAGCTTATGGAAGCAATGTTTTACTAAAAAATGCTAGTGTACAACTATACAAAGGACAAATAGTTGGTATTACCGGTCAAAACGGAACTGGGAAGACTTCATTATTCAAACTTATTTTAGGTAAACTACAACCTGAGGCTGGGGACTATTCATTAACTAATAATAGCCTAATTGCTTATGTAGAACAAGAAATCCATGGTCAAGATGAGCTTTTAGTTGATTATGTATTAAGTGTACATCCTTTAATTATTGAAGATCATAGTGATTTACCTGAGTATTATCAATTACGCCCAAGAGCTGAAAAGCTTCTAATGAATCTAGGATTTGAGCTTGATGAACTATACCTACCGCTTAAGCAATTCTCCGGTGGTTGGCAAATGCGGGTAAATTTAGCTAAAGCATTATTTTTGCCATCAGATTTATTATTACTAGATGAGCCAACCAATCACTTGGATATAGAAACTGTTATGTGGTTAGAAGACTGGCTTAAACAATATCGTGGTTTAGCACTAATTATCTCTCATGACCGTGAATTTCTTGATAATGTAACAACGCATACTCTTGCTCTAAGTGGTAAAGATTTGACGCTATATACTGGCAACTATACGACTTTTGAAAAGACAAGAACTCAGCAAATAATGGAACAACAACAAATGCAGGCGAAGACCAAAGCAAAACTTGATCATTTACAAAGTTTTGTGGATAGATTTAGTGCTGGAACACGTGCCAAACAAGCTCAAAGCCGTGCCAAAATGATAGAAAAACTGCAAGTTGCAGCCATTATGCCAAAAGATGTGGAATTTAATATTAGATTTTTAGAACCACAATATAATGTTGATAAACTTTTATCAATCCATGAAGCAGATATTGGCTACATTGATAAACCTCTTATCAATCAAGTAAAATTAGATATCTTCCAAGATAGTAAGATTGGCTTACTTGGTAAAAACGGTGTGGGTAAATCGACATTCATTAAAGCACTTATTGACAAATCAACTCTCTTAAATGGCCATGTGGATGTTAATAGTAAAATCAAAATTGGTTATTTTGCCCAAAATACAGTTGATGCACTAGATAGTAATGATACTCCTTTGAGTTATTTATCACGTCAACATAAAGATAAAAAAGAGCAAGAATTACGAAGTTTTCTTGGTGGCTATGGCTTCATGGGAGATAAGGTAAAAGAACAAGTAGCTACATTCTCAGGTGGCGAGAAAGCTCGTCTAACAATTGCTGGGATTATACTAGATCGCCCAAATATATTATTCCTAGATGAACCAACCAATCATTTGGATATGCAAATGCGTGAGGAATTAGCTAATAGTATTCAAGATTTTAATGGTGCGGTTATTATAGTATCGCATGATAAGTTTTTACTTCAAAGTATAGTTGATGAATTTTATTTGATTAACAATAATGAATTAAAGCCATTTAGTGGGGACTTGGATGATTATCATGAGTTTTTATTAGCTAAAGATACTACTGAACCTTCAACAAAATCGACTAAGACCGCCACAGTTAAGGCAGTTAGTGTTAATAAAAACCCTCTGAAAATAAAAAGTGATATGCTAAAAACTGAAGAACATATTGCTAGAACAAACAAAAAAATCGCAGAATTTGAACAGCAAATTAGTGCTTTAAGTAGTTCAAATAACACCCCAGAAAAACTTGTTGCTGATTATGAAATGGCGAAAATTAAGTTGGCTGAGTTTGAAACCAAATGGTTAGAATTACAATTACTTCTTGATAGCTAGTTATGAAAAACTCTTATCTGGATGGGCAAATTGCTGAAGATATAGCTCTTAATTATCTAAGAGATCAGGGGCTAATTTTAGTCCAAAAAAACTTCCATTCCCGTTTTGGCGAAATCGATTTGATTATGATGGATGGTATAACAACTGTATTTGTCGAAGTACGCAAACGTAGTTCAGGAATCGACAGTGCAATTGAAAGTGTAACTCCTTCAAAACAAAGAAAACTTATCAAAGCAGCAGAATATTATATGGTCAAATGTGGTTTTGATATAGCATGTCGCTTCGATCTAATCGCTATGAATAAGAACAACCAGATACAATGGCTTAAAAACATAATCAACTAAATTCTATTCAAAAGTATTAGGGCATGGGTCCCAAACTCGCTACGAACAGCATCTTATTTTGGTTTGGGATGACATGCAGGATAGTCGAAGCAGCACCCAAATCATCATTACATCGCTTATTTCGTCATACCAGCACCATTTTTCGGTGTTATCCCAGCTCTTTATTCCGTCATCCCATCGAAGGATGGGATCCATGCACTTGCACTTGCCCTAAGTAATATTAAATACCAAATCTGAAATAAATATACTATAATAACGGTAATGATTATATAAAGGATACGGTATGAATATTAAAGAACTAATTAAACAAAACTTTGATGAGAGCATTGCCGCCAAACAAAAAGCTGCTGAATTTATTCAGCCAAGCGTTGAAAAAGCTATAAATATTTTAACTACTGCATTTAAAGCAGGTAATAAAATTCTAATTTGTGGGAATGGCGGTTCTGCTGCTGATAGCCAACATTTTGCAGCCGAATTCACAGGTCGTTATGAGATGGAACGCACACCGTTACCTGCAATAGCTCTTACAACAGATACCTCAGCTCTGACTGCAATTGGTAATGACTACTCATTTGATGTGATATTTTCTAAGCAAGTAGAAGCTCTAGGAAGCTCAGGCGATATTCTTCTTGGGATATCTACTTCTGGTAATTCTAGTAACGTTATAAAAGCAATTGAAGTAGCTCATAATAAAGGCATGAAAATTATTACCCTAACTGGTAAAGATGGTGGTAAAATAGCTAAATTGCTAAAAGATACTGATGTGAATGTCTGCGTACCGGTTAATCGTACCGCAAGGATTCAAGAGGTTCATCTTTTGGTGCTTCACACTATATGTGATGCAGTTGACAATATTTTATTTAAAGGAACCTAAAAATGCGTAAACAATTTTTAAACCATGCAGAAAAAGTATTTAATGTTTTAGTAGTAATAGCATTTATCGCTGGAGCTGCATCAGGAGTTTTCTCAGGTATAGCAATTGGTGGCGGTATGGGTATAGTTGATGGTGCTATCCAGATTCTTTTATCTTGGAGTGGTACTTTAATTATTGCTCTAATAGTCTATTCACTATTAGATATACGTCATTCTCTAGAAAATAAATAATAACTTTTAGCTTAAATTTATAAGAAAGTGCTATTTATGCGTAAATTACTTTTAACTTTATTAAGCATCGGTGCGGTAACAACTGCTACTGCGAATGAAACTATAACTATAGGTGCTTCATCTGTTCCTCATACTGATATACTTAAATTTATAACCCCAGCACTAAAAAAACAAGGTTATGATCTAAAAATCACCGAATTTTCGGATTATATAACTCCAAATATTGCTGTATACCAAAAATCTTTGGATGCTAATTACTTCCAAACTAAGCCTTATTTAGCTCAATATAATAAAGACCACCATACCAATCTTGTTGATTTGGTTGATGTACATTTGGAGCCTATGGGTGCTTACGCTGCTGCTAATGAAGCTAAATTCATTCAGAGCAAAAAAGGTTCTGACTTAGTTAAAGGTTCTAAAATTGCAGTACCCAATGACCCAACCAATGAAGGACGTGCTCTAAATATACTAGAAGCTAATGGGATAATCAAGATAAAATCTGGTGTTGCCCTGCCTACCAAAAAAGATATAATTGATAATCCATATCAAGTAGAAATAGTAGAGCTTGATCCAGCAATGTTAACTAGAGCTCTTAAAGGTAATCAAGTAAATATTGCAATTATTAATTCAAATATTGCAATGCAATCTGGATTAAACCCTGTTAAAGACTCAGTACTAATTGAAAACACAAGTAGTCCGTTTGCAAATCTGGTAGCTATTAGACCTGAGGAAGTAAACGAACCTAAAATGAAAGCTTTAGTTAAAGCAATCACATCACCTGAAACTAAGAAATTTATCGTTGATAAATATAAAGGCGCAGTTGTTCCGACTTTTTAATCATTTATTGAAAGAGATTATATGTTAGGTAATGTAAAAGATAAAGTATCCCTTATTACTGGTGCCGCTTCAGGACTAGGTAAAGGAATTGCAACTAAATTCGCCCAGAATGGTAGCCATGTAGTGGTTGCTGATTTGGATTTGACTATAGCAAAAGCAACAGCTGATGAATTAAGCAAACAATATGGTGTTTCAACACTAGCAGTTCAAATGGATGTATCTTCCGAAGAACAAGTACAAGCTGGGATTGATGCAACAATCGCCAAATTTGGACGAGTTGATGTATTAGTTAGTAATGCTGGAATCCAAATTATTGCTCCAATTGTAGAATTTGAATTTGCCAAATGGAAAAAATTGCTTGATATTCATTTAAACGGTACTTTTTTAACCACAAAAGCGTGTATGCAAAAAATGATTGAGAAAAAAACTGGCGGGAGAGTTATTGTAATGGGCTCTATCCATTCGATTGAAGCATCAGTTGATAAATCAGCATATGTAGCAGCAAAACATGCTCTTCTTGGTTTTGTGCGTTCAATCGCTAAAGAAGGTGCTCCACATAATATCTCATCAAACCTAATTGCTCCTGGATTTGTTCGAACTCCATTAGTAGAGAAGCAAATCCCAGAACAAGCAAAAAGTCTTGGGATTAGTGAAGATGAAGTTGTTAAGCATATTATGCTTGGGGATACTGTTGATGGTCAGTTTACTACTGTTGATGATATAGCCAATGTAGCATTATTCTTAGCAGGTTTTGAAACTAATGCTTTAACGGGACAAACTATGCTAGTAAGTCATGGCATCGGAATGTAATGTATAAATCGTTATCCAATATGCAACAATCAGAAATATTATTTGAAACCAAACGATTATACATAACCAAGCCATCAAAAGATGATTATGACAAACTTTGCATAATGCAAACAGATCCTGAGGTCATGAAATTTTTGGGTGGCGTCCTAGATAAAGATACCATTTATAAAAAAATGGAATTTTTCTTATCCCAATATAAAAAGCATAATATCGGATATGGTCTGGTATATGATAAACAAAATGATAAATTTATCGGTAGAGCTGGGCTTAATAAATTTGGTTTTGACGATAATGAGGATCGGATAACGTTTGGTATTGCATTAATGAAAGATTTCTCAGATTTAGGATATGGGCTTGAAATTTGTGAGGGATTAATAGATTATGCAGCAAATATAATTCACCTAAATGAGTTATACGCCATAATTAATAAAGATAATTCTGACTCTTTAAAACTTGCTCATAAACTAAAAGCTCAACTTTTGGGTGAAATAATTTATTTTAATGAACCAAGATTATTATTCAAAAAATCTATTAAAGAATATAGAACATTAACTTGAAATTATTGTGTTAAATAAAGAAATGGGCATCTGCTAAATGCCCCTTAAATAGTTCTGAAATTAGTACATTTAGTTTATTATTTCTAACAAAATCATAAACTGCAGCGCGGCACGATTCAAGGTGCCAATCGCCCAATATCACACATCCACCTTTACTCATAAGTGGATAGATTTTATTCAAAGCATGTGAGTATGATTCATATGAACCAAGATCAAGTCTAGCCAATGCTATTTTAGATACGCTATCCGGAAATTCAATTTCTGATATTTTACCATGGCAAAAAGAAATAAAATCATCTAACAACCCATATCGACGAAAGTGTGTTTTAACCTCTTCTATCTCAGATACCAAACGATTAGTCCATATATCAAACTGTTCATTTGAAACACAACGTGTTGATAATGCCCCATCCATAAATTGATCAATTAAAATTACCTGACGATTTTCACCGATTACTTTAAGAAACCCCCTCATAAAGATAGAATTTCCTCCACGCCAAACACCAGCTTCAACAAAATCTCCAGCTACTTTATTTTCTATTAAATGAATCATCACCCGTTCTAAAAAATCAAGTTGCGAGCGATTACACAATGTATGAGGTTTTAGGGCATTTGGAATCAACCATTTTGAATTATTAAAGAATTTTTCACCACTAGCTGCGCTATCAGTACCAAAATAAAGATAATTATTGATCGCACTTTTCAATAACTCAATATACAGATTAGTTTTCATCAATAATCCTTGATTAAATTATTTCATGTATACACATGGAATTTAGAAACCTTTTGCTAAATTGATTAGGCAGAAATATTTCCCAGGATAGTGATGGTACATTGTATTCTTAAATAATGTCAACCTAAAATATTTGTATAAATTTCAAGTCAAAGTATTTTGCGCAGAAACTAAGATAGTATAAAACAACCACATAAAAATATAGTGGAGTTAAATTTCCGAAATCAATAGCTCTTCTTCAAAAAGAAAGCTTCCAACTTGAAGAAATGAGCGCGGAATTAGTAAATGATATTTTAAACTGATTGCTTTTTTAATTAGCTCTTCTTTAGTATTTATCCAGAATATAAACTTAAGACTCTGCAAAATATCATTGACTCGACCAACAGTAATTTTTTTACCCAAAGCGCTCAAGATTACAGCAACTTCAGATGCCGAATAACGGTTTATATATAGAAATAGAACCTCATGCTGTCTTTGAGTTAACTCATATTTACTTGATGGGACTTTTATTGAGCGACCGATATCTTTGATGCCATTCATTTTATAAACCATATCCACCACACTTGGTAATGCCAATGGAGATACATGACAGAAAATTCCAACAAAATTATTGGTATCTGGATTTATAATTGCTTGTTTGTGTATTATACCTATTTTATTATAGATATCTATATAGAGGAATTTTGCTGGTTTAAGATTAGATTTTATTTCAACATCTTGATTGAGGATTTTCTTATTAAGGGCAGTTTTGGTTTGTTTAGGTTCATCTAAGCCTAAAAGAACCTCTTTCGAAATACTACCACCTTCTTTATATCCTCTTAAATAAGCCGGTGAAACATAACTAAATTTTAAATCAGCATTCTTAATGAATACCACTTCGTCAAGGGTGTTATAAGTTATAGCTACAGATTTAAGATATAGTTCAAAAAACTCTTGATCTGATAAAATATTATTCATTTTAGATCTCTAAAAAAACAATCTATAAAATACTGCATACTTAATAAAGTAGCGCCTCAAAACATAACAATAACTAAATTATACCATAAAATAAAATATTGTTTGAGTAAAATTCCAAATATGTAAGAGCCAAGTACATACTGGAAAATCATTTTATATTTATTAAGCTACTATTTTAACATTTTTGGTAAGCTCCAAGTGATATTCAAATGGCGTAAGTTTATTGTTAAATCGTTGATGTACTCGCTTCATGTTATACCAATGTAGA
>CANFGS010000040.1 GCA_947446595.1 Neisseriaceae bacterium
ATATGTTCTTTCCAATAGGTAGATTTAGAAATAAACTCACATGCGATTACTTTACTACTAGATACCATCATTTTACTCCATAAAAAATGATGGCGATAGTATCTCACTTATAGCATAACTTTAAAAGATGGGGTTCCTGGAACGCTTACGATCGAACGGTTGAACATACTTATATTATGGGAAAACAGGTTAAATAGTTATCAATTGACGTACGTTCTAGAGTGCTGGTTGTCCCCTATTAGAGCACAGAGCATGGATCCCAGACTGCGCCGGGATAACAGAAAAATACAGGGATGGGCGGTATATGCTGGGATGAAAATTTACACGTCACCCCAAACATAAACATTTTGCTGTTCACACTGAGTTTGGGGCCATGCCTTCAATTAATTATGCGAAGTTTTTAGATGCAAATTCCCAATTTACTAATTTCCAAAAAGCATCCATATAGTTAGGACGGCTATTGCGATAGTCAATATAGTAAGCATGTTCCCAAACATCACATGTAAGTAGAGGTTTGTTTGCAGTAGTTAAGGGAGTTGCTGCATTACTAGTAGACACAAGCTCTAATTCTCCAGCTGGAGTTTTTACTAACCAGCCCCATCCAGAACCAAACGTACCAACACAAGTTTGGGTGAAGGATTTTTTGAATTCATCAAAAGAACCCCATTTTTTATTGATAGCGTCTTTTAGGGCACCTGTTGGTTCTCCACCACCTTGTGGCGATAGGCTATGCCAATAAAAAGTATGATTCCAAATTTGAGCGGCATTATTAAATATGCCACCACTAGATTTTTTGATTACTTCTTCTAAAGAAGAATCAGCAAATTCAGTTCCTTTGATTAGATTGTTTAGATTAGTAACATATGTTTGATGGTGTTTACCATAATGATACTCAAGAGTTTCTTTAGAAACGTGTGGACTAAGAGCGTCAAGACTATAAGGTAATTGAGGTAATGTATGTTCCATAACTATGGTTCTCCAAAAAGTTTTTATTAAGATATATATTTTACCACTTTAGGCAAATATAAACAACACTAACTAATTTCTATCAAAGTTTAGACCATCAGAAAATGCTCGCTACTATTAAACCATAAGCTAATAAATTCTTTAGCTATATCCGGATATTTTGTAGCGATTATTTTAGCAAATTCTTTTGCCTCTTTTAGTAATGGTAGATCAGTGTCAAGATTCGCAAATCTAAGAGCTGGTAGCCCACTTTGCTTTTGACCCAGTAATTCCCCAGGACCTCTAATAGCTAAATCCTCATTTGCTATTACAAAACCATCGTTATTCTCATAAATCACCTTTAGACGGCGTTTAGCTATCTCTCCAAGAGGACCTTGATACAACAAGATACACTGGCTATCAATACTACCACGCCCTACTCGACCGCGAAGCTGATGTAATTGAGATAATCCCATACGTTCACTATGTTCGATTACCATAATGCTAGCATTTGGTACATCAACTCCAACTTCAATCACTGTTGTTGCTACTAATACTTGAATTTTACCGTCACTAAATTCTTTCATAACACTAGATTTTTCTGTTGGTTTTAGTTTACCATGGACAAGCCCTACTCTGTAGCCATTCAAACCATCCTGCAATTCATTAAATGTATTTATTGCATTTTGTAAATCTAGATTTTCTGATTCTTCAATAAGTGGACATACCCAGTAAACTTGTGAATTTTTACTACACATTTCAGCAACAAATTTAATTACTTCAAGACGCCGTCCACTATTAATAAGCACCGTTTTAATTGGAGTTCTACCTGGTGGGAGCTTATCAATTGTTGAAATATCAAGATCTGCATAATAGCTCATAGCTAAGGTACGCGGGATAGGTGTTGCTGACATCATTAGTTGATGTGGATTGATACCTTTAGCTTGTAATGATAATCTCTGTTCTACTCCAAAGCGGTGCTGTTCATCTACTGCTATTAAAGCTAGGTTATTAAATTCAACATCTTTTTGGAAGATTGCATGAGTACCTATGATTATCTTAGCAACCCCAGTCTTGATATCATTATATACCATTTTTTTCTGTTTAGTTGTTAGACTACCTGATAGCCAAACAACTTCTATCCCTATTGCTTGAAGTAATTGTTTAGTCTTTGTATAATGCTGTTGTGCTAATATCTCAGTTGGTGCCATAATAGCTGCTTGATAACCATTCTCTACAGCAACAAGCATTGCCATTGTTGCAACTATTGTTTTACCGCTTCCTACATCTCCTTGAAGTAGGCGATTCATCTGAGTTGGTTTTGCTATGTCAGCATATATTTCACCTAACACCTTTGTTTGTTCAGGTGTTAGTTTATAAGGTAGACTATCTAATAGCATTCTAGTATATGTTGCTCGAGGTTTTAATACTGTTGATTCGTTTTTATGTTTCAACTCATATGCTTTGTATAGTATCAACTGCTGAGCAATAAGTTCATCCATTTTAAGACGTGTAAGAGCTTCATTGTGAGCTTCGGTATTAAATTCTTTTGGGGTCAATTTATGAAGTGTAAGCAGTGCCTTAGAGATTTTGGGCAAATTAGCTATTAGATTATCGGGTAAGATATCAATTTGATCTAGTAATAGGAGGGCTTCTTCTACTAGTTTAACTATTTGATTTTGTTTTAATCCATTAGTTGTGCCGTATATAGGACTAAAGGTATTAGATAAATTAGGAGTATAAGTAACGCTTTGAACTTTTGGGTGGATAATACTTTTACCCATCATACCAAAACCTGCTTTTACTTCACCAAAAGCACGTATTTTCTTCCCAATTTGATATTGTGAGGCATAATTAGGATAGAAATGGAAAAATATCAGGGTTATTATTTCATTACCATCAGTTATTTGTACTTGAAGCTGTTTGGTACGTTTATTAATAACAGCAGCACTTAAAATTTCACCCTCTATTTGAGCAACAGATCCAACTTTAACATCAGTTATATTATATACTTTGGTTAAATCTTCATAGCGAATTGGAATATGGAGCAATAAATCCCAGTAAGTATTGATCCCAATAGCTGAGAACTTTGTCGTAAGTGCTGGAGTAATATTTTTGATTTTATCTAATAATCCAGAGTTGTTTTCCAGATTCATTTTGTACCTTTAGTAATTAGTCATCCATATATTGTAACATTTGTTAGGGCATGGATTCCAAATTCTATACGAACAGCATCTTGTTTTTATTTGGGATGACGCCTGGAGGTTTGAACATCGTCATGTTCCTGTTTGTGATGACGTTTAAAACTTTGAATAGCATCTGGTGTTTATTTCGTGATTTATACTACGAATATTATACCATATGACCGGTAAAAGGTATAAAATCTATTGCCATCATAAATGACAAAGCAGTGATAATAATTATAGAGAAAAGAAACATTTGTCGCGCCCAAAGTCTATTATCAGTGGTTTTGAATCCTTTGATGCTTATCCATAACCAACGTAATCCTAAAATAGCTACTACAGCAAAATAAATAACCCCAGTATAGCTCATAAACGTCAGCATAAGTGTTGCAATGACAAATAGTATAGTATAGATTAACATATGAATTTTAGCATTAGGTATGCTATTTTTTAGAGGTAAGACAGGAATTCCAGCTTTTTTATAATCTTCCAAACGGTAGATTGCAATAGCATATGAATGAGGCATTTGCCACAAAGTTAAAATTAGAAATAATAGTATAGCACCAATATCAAAGCTATTTGTAGCAGCACAATAACCAACAACGGGTGGAACTGAACCAGATATACTACCAATTAAAGTACCATATACAGAAGTCCTTTTCATCCATAAGCTATATACAACTACATAGACAAATAAACCAATTAGCCCAATAATAAATGTAAGATGATTAGTTTTGAAATATAAAATACCAGCACCGATAAGACCAAGCATGATTCCATAGAAAAATGCTACTTTAGGAGATACAAGACCTTTGACTAACACCCTGTTTTTGGTGCGTTCCATTAGTTTATCAATATCTTGATCGATGATATTATTTAAAACACAGCCACAAGCAATTATTAGTGAGATACCAATAAATGTAGCTATTAATAAGGAGTAATTTATATTACCACGAGAGCCTAGAAAGAATCCTCCAGCAACTGTTACCAGATTACCAAAGATTATCCCAGGCTTCGTTAGTGAGAAAAACTTTTTAATTAGCGTGTTCCATCATATTATAGTTCATATTATACATAATCCATAGTGAACCAATAACCAAGATCACTACTATTAGTACAGTAAATGAAAAAGTAATAAGATTCCAGCGTTGTGATGGATGAGAGCTCAAATGTAAGAAGAATATCAATTGAACTAATAACTGAATAATCCCAAGAATTACAACAGCTATAATCTGTGAATCTCCTACTAGAAGATGATTAACAACTAAAGAGTAAGGTATTATGGTTAATAAAATTGATAATATAAAACCAATTATATATGATTTTTGGGTGCCGTGATTTGCATCATGAGTTTTTTGTGACATTACATTGCTCCCATTAAATATACAATAGTAAATACAAAAATCCATACTATATCTAAGAAATGCCAAAATAAGCTTAAGCAAGTTAGTTTTCTAGTAGTAATAGAAGTTATACCATGTTTTGATACTTGTAGGATTAGTAAAATCATCCATATTAAACCACAAGTTACGTGTAAACCATGAGTACCAACTAGTGTAAAGAATGAAGATAAAAATGCACTTCTTTGTGGCCCATTCCCTTCAGATATCAGGTTGTGAAATTCATTTAATTCCATACAGATGAAGGATACCCCAAGTATAAAAGTAACAAACAACCAAATTAATAACTGGTTCTTATTGCCTTTATGTGCCCCTAGCATAGCAAGACCATAAGTAAAGCTACTAGTAAGTAAAATAAACGTTTCTATTAATACATATGGCATATTAGTAAATAGCTCGTGAGCTCCAGGGCCACCGTATGTATTATTATGTAATACTGCATAAGTTGCAAATATCATTGAAAATAAGATACAGTCACTAAGAATGTATACCCAAAAACCAAATACTACTTTAGCACTTGCTTCAGCGTCATGGTCATGATGATCGTGAGAATCTAATACTTGTGTTGTCATTATGCTAAATTCCTATTTGAAATTTCTGTTTCTATTTTTTCTACTTCTTCTTTAGTTACATAGTAATCGATATCGTAATCAAAAGAACGATAAACAACGCCACCAAACATAACTACAGCAGATGCAATCGCCAACCACCAGATATCCCAAATCATCCCAAAGCTAAATGTAAAGGCAAATAATGCAATTACAAAACCAACTCCAGTGTATCTAGGCATATGAATGTCTTCATATGGACGGTGTTCGTTCTTCTTCTCAGGATATTTAAGCAAATATTGCTTGTTGTCCCAATGTGGTTCTAGACTATTTACATGTGGAACATGTGCGAAATTATAAAATGGCGGAGGAGATGCAGTATCCCACTCAAGCGTACGACCATTCCAAGGATCTCCTGTTAGATCTAAGTTTTTCTTACGAGTAAAGATGCTCCAAACAACTTGTAATAACTGTAGATTAATACCGATAAAGATAATTACAGCCCCAACTAGTGCAACTACAAAGTATGGATGCCAACCAGTTGAATAGTCATAATGACTTAGACGACGGGTTGCTCCCATAAATCCAAGCACATATAACGGCATAAACGCGATATAAAAACCAACTATCCAGCACCAAAATGCGGCAATACCGATTTTTTCATTTAGTTTGAATCCAAAAGCTTTCGGGAACCAGTATACCATACCTGCAGTATAACCAAAAAACACCCCGCCAATAATTACATTATGGAAATGCGCAATAAGGAATAAGCTATTATGAAGTAGGAAGTCAGCTCCAGGTACTGCTAATAATACCCCAGTCATTCCACCGATAGCGAAAGTAATCAAGAACCCAATTGACCAATGCATAGGTGCACTAAATACAATTTTACCTCTATACATTGTAAACAACCAGTTGAACATTTTAACCCCTGTTGGAATCGAAATAATCATAGTTGCAATACCAAAGAAAGCATTTACATTAGCACCTGCTCCCATAGTAAAGAAATGATGTAGCCATACCACAAAGGCTAATATAGTAATAGCAAATGTAGCCCAAACCATTGTTGTATATCCAAATAGTCTTTTATGAGAATAGGTTGAGAATATTTCTGAGAAAATACCAAAAGCAGGTAATACCAAAATATATACTTCAGGATGACCCCAAATCCAAATCATATTTATATACATCATTGGGTTACCACCAAAGTCGTTGGTAAAGAAATGGAAATCTAAATAGCGATCGAGTGCTAACATACCAAGAGTAACAGTTAGTACTGGGAATGCGATGATTATTAGGATATTAGCACATAAGGCTGTCCATACAAATACTGGCATTTTAAATAATGTCATGCCAGGACAACGCATTTTTAGAATAGTAACGAAGAAATTAATACCACTTAGGAGGGTTCCAATACCTGAAATCTGCAGTGCCCAGATATAATAATCAACACCTACCCCAGGACTATATTGCTTTTCTGATAATGGTGGATAAGCAAGCCATCCAGTTTGACCAAACTCACCAACTACTAGGCATAGCATAACCAATACCACACCAACTACAAATAGCCAGAAGCTTAAAGAGTTTAGGAATGGGAATGCTACATCACGCGCGCCAATTTGTAGTGGAACTACAATATTCATAAGACCAACTACGAAAGGCATCGCCATAAAGAAAATCATAATAACGCCATGAGCGGTAAATATTTGATCATAGTGATGTGGCGGTAAAAAGCCTTGGTTTGCTCCAACTGATATAGCTTGTTGAGTACGCATAAGAAGTGCATCACCAAAACCACGTAATAGCATAACTATTGCTACAATAATATACATTACTCCAATTTTTTTATGATCAACTGTAGTAATCCACTCAGTCCAAAGCCAAGTCCATTTTTTTAGAAAGGTTATAAGTAACACAAGTGCAATAAACCCACCAACCATAACGCCACCAGCTAACATTGCTGGTAATTCGTTAACTGGTATAGCATTCCAGTCTAATTTTCCTAAAATATTCATATTTGTCTCTTTCTAACTTTATACTTATTTCATTTCCATATTACTATGGTCTTCATCAAGATTGTCCATACCTGGCATCATAAATTTAGCAATGATATTTTGAAAAATATGCGGTACTATATTTCCATAAGTTTTAACTGGATTATTTTCGCTAGGTTCAACTAATTTTTTATATTCATCATTGTTTAAAGTATCAGGCAAAGCCTTAACTGAAGCTACCCATTTATCAAACTCTTCCTGTGTTGCCACACGAGCAGTGAACTGCATCCCTGAGAACCCTGCTCCACTAAAATTAACTGCACGTCCAAAATAATCACCAGTACTTTCACTTATTAAATGAAGTTTAGTTTGCATACCAGCCATGGCATAAATCTGCCCACCAAGCTGTGGTATTTGGAATGCATTCATAGGTGCATCAGCAGTGATTTTGAAATTAACAGGTGTGTTAACTGGGAATTCAACTAAATTTACTGTTGCTATATTTTGTTCTGGATAAATAAACAACCACTTCCAATCAAGAGCTACCGCTTCAATAGTGATTGGTGGGTTAGCATTTGAAACTTCAAGAGGTTTATATGGATCTAATTCATGGGTAGTACGCCAAGTAATAGTAGCTAATACTAAAATGATTATAATAGGAATAAACCATACTGCAGCTTCAATTACATTACTATGATGAAAGTTTGGGGCATAATGAGCTCTTTTATTTGATGCTCTATATTTCCAAGCAAATACTACAGTCATAATAATAACAGGTACAACCACAATTAGCATCAACAATAGTGCATCACGAACTAAACGCACTTCTTGCTCACCAATTGTACCTTTTGAGTCGATTACTATTGGTAAATTGCAGCCGCCAAGTAGCAGCAATAGCCCAAAAGATAATAAGACGGCTAGTTTTTTATTCATCTGAGAAAAGCCCCTTTAGATATTTTATATTATAATAATGCCGAAATTTTATCACAAGTACTACCTCACCTTAGTATTTATTTTTTGAATTTACTTTGCCTAATCTAATTGAAAAGCATATTTTAACCAACAAATAGCCAATTAACCCACTAGCAATAACATCAAGTGGCCAGTGCCATCCAGTACAAATACGGGTTATACCACTTATCAGTACTAATAACAACATTAAAAACTGTAATAATTTTGATTTGTCAAAAAACATGCTACTTATAGCAAAAGCAAACACTGCCATATTCCCAACATGACCTGATGGAAATGATTGATGAGCGCTTTTGGCAGCATTTTCATACATATTTAACCAATAAAAGCTATTAGGGTCAAGTGCTATATAAGGGCGAGCTTCACCAAAGAATATTTTTAGAGCTGCAAATACAACAAAATAAGCCATTATAAGTGCAATTACATTAAGTAATCTGTCTCTTTTCCATAAAAAGGTAATCACAAGAAGTAGAACTTGTAAAATAAAATATTTACGATAAGATATTAAATTAATAAACTCCCAGAATTTTACTGGTAATAAAGCATGAAATGAGTTAATAGTTAGAAATAGACTATGATTGGTATTATATTTATATATTGCAATAGCTAGGATTAAAAAGAAAGTAAAAATTAGAGTGGAGTGAAACTTAGACAAGAACTTCATAAGAGCATCCTTCAAAAATTATAGCAGCGACTATTATACTATAGCAAATAAAAAGCAGTTTGCATTTAACTACAATACTGAATTATACTATAGGCATAAGGTAATGTAAATAACTCTAAAAAGAACTAATATGCAAAGCTTACAACAAAATTATTTAGCTGTTTTAAGAACCATTTTATCACATGGGGGTGTAACTCTCATTGCGGTAAGTAAAACATTTGGCATAGATGCTATTAGAGAACTATATGATCTTGGACAGCATGATTTTGGTGAAAACTACGCACAAGAGTTTAGCCAAAAGACTAATGAGTTAAAGGATTTAGATATAGTTTGGCATTTTATTGGAAATATTCAAAGTAATAAAATAAAATTAATAGCTTCAAATGCACATTGGGTACATAGCATCTCAACCACTAAGCAAATAATTAAATTAGCAAAACATCGTCCTATAAATCTTCCTAAATTAAATATCTTATTAGAAGTCAATATAAGTAATGAACCTTCACGCCACGGAGTAAATAGCTATAATGAACTTTTAGAATTAGCGAATCTAATTCAATCGAATAATAACCTTAAACTCCGAGGACTAATGGGAATAGCATCTGATACTAAAGATAATGAAATAATAGAAAATCAATTTCAGAAATTAACCAATATGTACCAGCAACTAAATCGTGATGGATTTGATGTTGACACACTATCAATGGGTATGTCAAATGATTATGAGTTGGCCATTAAAAATGGCTCAACCATGATTAGAATTGGCAGTAAAATCTTTGGCTCTAGAAATCATTAAAAAGATAAGCTTCGAAGAGGTTAATCATTTCATGTGCTGCAGGCTCTAAATCTTCATCTATTTCCATCGCGCTCCTAAATGCTTGAACTTTCGTATAGTTCTGTATGTTTTGCGTGTCACCTAAGTTTGGCAATAAACTCAGATAAGTAGGGTCACTCACTATAGCTCTATATTTTCTGGTATAATTCCCTACGATTTGACAGACTTGTCTTCGAGCATTTGGAGTGGCATGTAAGTACATATCTTCAGTAACTGGAACTCTAGCATCCCATTCCCCTTCTCTCATTCTCCAGGTTTGCATTCCTGAATTAAAAAACTCATCACCATCTCTTCTAAACTCTTCACTTGCCAAACTATACGTACGCTGATCAATCATCTGTTGCTCATTTTCTACATTTAATATTCTATGAACTCGCTCTAAGATTTCTGCATTATTATCAGCGCCACCAGCAGCATCAGCCGCTGCTGCACCTTCTGCAACTCCAGCAGCTTCTAATTCTACTGCTGCACCTTCAGCGGCTCCTGCAGCAACAGGTGCAAAATACCAACATCCGAATGCAATTAAAGCAACTACTGCTACTGCTGCTGTAGCTACTCCAATATATAATAAATCTCTTTGTTTAATTGGGAAATGCCCACTTGGATCAAGATTATCAATAGGATCCCCATTACCAAAGTTATACAGATTTGCTACATTTACAGTATCTGCATTAATAAATCTCATTAATGTAGGGCTATAAAACCTTGCTCTTAG
>CANFGS010000041.1 GCA_947446595.1 Neisseriaceae bacterium
ACAAGATTATAAACTAAGCATTTACCCTCTTTCTGTTTTATAGCTAAACCATTTATCTACAATCAATATAACAAAATATAAATAAATTTAATCTTTTGATAACTATCATGCTCATATTTGTCCGTTGCTTTTCATTATTGAATGAATCGAATCCTAGACTAGAATTAAAAATTTACTTTAAAGCCTTATTAAATGATAGAATATGCTACACATTATATAAAAAAGGATAAAATTGGATAATTATTCGAATACACAAATTTATGATGCCTTTAATGATATAAAAATATATATTGTTAATATAGATGATAATTTCAATTTTGTGCCGTATCAACATTGGTTTTCAAATGAAGTTTGGCAAAAGATTTTAGCATATCGTTTTGTATCTGATAGGCTAAGAGCTTTTAGCTCTCAGATTCTGCAAAGATACTACTTAGCACAGCTAACTAATATACCACCAAGTGATTTAGTAATAAATTACAATGAAAACAATAAGCCATATCTAGCAAATTCAAAAGACTTTAAATTCAATATTTCTCATTGTGATAACACATTAGTTATGGCAACTGCTACTAAATATGATATTGGGGTTGATATTGAAGTTATAGATCTAAATATTGATGTTGAGGGGATGGGGAAAATTGTATTTTCTCAATCAGAGAATGAGCTAATAAACAATTCACCTGATAATTTTTTTAGATTATGGACCAAGAAAGAGGCACTAATTAAGGCCGTAGGGATTGGATTTGGTAGTGATTTTTATCAAACGACAAATATAAATCTAGATGATATTGAAATCACCGAAAAATATTGTATTAGATTACAGAAAATAGAGGGGCGGTATTTAAGTGTTTGTTTATACTGGGAATAAAATATTAAATGGCAGTTATAGCGGTGTTACACTGCCGCCAATAAGAATATTATCATTTGAATATTTGGTATGAATCATGCATGGATTATTTAAGTTATTACCTTGAAATACGTCAATGTCTTTTTTTAGAAAAGCGCTAAGTGCTCCTGCAGCAACCCCTGTTGCTATATCTTCTCGCTCTGGGATTGAATGATTAAAGTTACGACCAAGATAGCTGCTGTCTGAAATCTTACAATATACATAGCAGCCACTTATGTGATTGTCATGAGAAAAGCTAGATATTAGCTCCAAATTTGGACTAAGATTATTTAGGGTTTGTGCCGAATCAACCTCAATTAGTAGTTTTGGACTACCTACTGAGGCAATGGCGTGTTTAATTACTAGTGAGTTAAGGTTTAGTAGTTTGCCTATGAATTTATTATCGATGCTAATATGTTTGGTGGGTTCTGGGGTAACCCTTAGAAATATTCCATCACTATGGTTTTCCAAGAGCATTTTTTGTTTATGCATCGCAGTAATAACTGCTAACTCTTTGGTTTTGGGGTGGTTATTAAAATACACATAACCAGCACCTAATGTTGCATGGATACAAAGTGGACTTCTTCTATCAGGATAATAGTAATCTAATACAATATGCTCGTCATTTTGTTCTATAAAAACACAGGCTGCATAATTTTGGTTTGTAGCAAAGTTTTGTCTATCATCCAGATTAAAATTATCATGTTCAATAATCAATGCAATACTACCAGTTGATTTGCTTGAACCAAAAACTTTCATTGCCTTAGTTATCATTGTTAATGCCTCATTAGGGTTACTTAAGGGTAATTACTACCGGTGTATGATCCGATGGGCGTTCGTTTTTTCGTGGTGTAATATCAATCTCACATTTTAGAGCAAGCTGTCTGACTTCTTCACTAATTAAAATATGATCGATTCGAAGACCTAGTTTACGTTTAAAAGCAAAATTGCGATAGTCCCACCAACTATATTGACGAGGCTCTTGATTAAATAAGCGAAAACCATCATGAAGACCAAGAGCAATTAAGTTATTCCATGCGGCTCGTTCTGGAGCAGAGCATAGAATTTGCTCTGCAAATGCAGCTGGATCATAGACGTCTATATCGTTGGGGGCTATATTAAAATCACCAAGAACAACTAGTTTCTCATTGTTTTCAAGTGTTGTCCCTATATAGTTATGAAATTGATTAAGCCATTCTAGTTTATATGAATATTTGTCACTACCAATACTCTCACCATTTACAACATAAGCACAAATTATCCGAATATTATTAATAGTAGCACTAATTACTCTCTTTTGAATATCACTATAATTGGGAATATCCATAGTTATATCATGAATTGGATGCTTAGAAATCAAGGCTACGCCATTATAAGTTTTTTGCCCATTAAAAGCACAATGAAATCCAAGCTCGCCTAACTCCTTTAACGGAAAATTGTCATTATCTTGCTTTAGTTCTTGAAGTGCTAGGACATCGCAGTTTGAGGTTTGTAGCCATTCTATTACCTGAGGTAGTCTTACTTTAAGTGAGTTTACATTCCAAGTGGCTATTTGCATCGTTATTCCTTTGAGGTATTTAATTTTCTAGCTAAATTTTACCATATTGTAATTTTATCGGTACTCATTACTAAGTAAAACATGAACTCAATATTTTAGTATGATTAAACTGGAGATATGTTTAATTTTCGAAAGTAGGCTGTAGATTAATATATTACGGAATAATTTGCGATACATGTCTAAGTCTAACCATTTAGGTGTAACGCTTGGTGGTGAGCTCTTAGCCCCTATTTAGTGTAGGGCATAGTAATATCTGAGTCAGTCCTCTTAAAAAACTAAATCATCCACCTAGTTTTTTGCAGGTTTTATTACTAACTAGTTTTATTCAATTTTCAAAAGTTGATAAATAATTTAGGAGAAATATTATGTTAAATTTAAAAAAACAAACTCAAAATACAATGAATCGAAAGGCTCATATACTTGCAATAATAGTTGCTGGTTCGGCGGTGTTTGGGTTAAATGGGTGTAATGCTGGACAGTCTAGTAAAGGTGGTCCTTCAGTTCAACAAACTCAAATAGCATTTGAGTCAGGTGACTTAGCCATAAAATCATTATTAAGTAACCGTATACCTGAAAGTCAGCCAACTATAGTAACTATAGAGTTACTGCCGAAAAAGGGGGTGGCCCTTGTAGAGTCAGCAAATGTATCTATTGTAAGTAATAACCCAAAGGTTTTAAGCGTAACCCCAAGTACTTGTGCCCTAAATTCACTTAAAAATACTTGTAATGTTACATTAACTGGAGAATCAGTAGGAGTTGCTAATTTTAGAATAAATGCTCCAAGTCTTGCTGGGGTTACTTCTGAAAGTTATATAATTATAGCTCAGACTCCAGATCGCCTATCAGGAGAGATGCCTTATTCAAGAGATCATGCCGGAGTTCAAACCCCAGTAAAAGTGATATTTGGTAATCCAGTCAATGAGTCGAGTATTAATCCAAGTACATTCTATGTCACTGCCCCAAATGGAGAGCATATTCCAGGAACCATTGTATCTGAGAGTGAAAATGCTACATTTATTCCAAGTAGTCCTTTAGCATATGGAAAGACATATACCGTTCATACTACAAATGGAATTAAAGATCTAAATGGTGATTCTGTTGCACCTTTAACCGAGAGTAACACATATACCACACAGGAATTATACTCTATCTTTGTGTCAAGTGCGGCAATTGCTGGTAATCTAAAAGGTGTAGATGGTGCTGATAATACATGTGATACGGATACTAAATGTCCTACTGGCTCAATTTGCAAAGCTATGTTGGCTACTTCGTCAGGAGCAACTGATGCTCGTCAAGCTAATCCAGTAAATAATTGGGTATTGGAGCCGTACACAGCATATGTTAATGAAGCTGGTCAACTAATAGGAACAACAGGTATAGGGGGAGCTATAAATTCTTCTGTATTTGCGTATCCTTTAAATCATGCAGTAGCATCTAGTTCTACTAATATTTGGACAGGTCTAGATCCAAACTGGACTTCGTCACCAAATACTTGTTCAGATTGGTCAGTAGGTGACAATAGCAAGTTTGGAAATGTTGGAGATGCTTCAAACAGTGGTGAATCAAGCTTGTTTAATGCTTATCCAACATGTGAGAGTACCCATAATTTATATTGTGTACAAGTACCACAGTAAATTAAGTGTATTAATACTTAAAACGTATAAATATATTTATTTTTCCGTGATCTAGAGCGGAAATAAAAAAGGTGCCATGGTTTAAAACCATGGCACCTTTTTTAGTTTTATTAAAAATATGATTTAGTTATTGTGCCGGATTTAATTTCTGTGGATTAATATAATAATCCCTAATTCTTCCCGCTAACCAGCCATGGTCATCTGGATTACTAAAGTTATGAATTACATTGGTAGTGTTACCACCGCCCCACAGAATGGCCGCCACATTATTTGATGCAGCTAAAAATAACTTGCCATTATCTTTTGACCAATCATATGCTCCACTTAATAGGTAATTTTTATATATACATGCTGAACAATTATATATGGATGGCATAATATAATTACCAACTGCTAAATTAGTTGAAGGATTATTTTGGGGACCCATAACTAAGTTATTTAAGCTTGAACCTAGATTGCTATCCCCAAAAAAGTAATCTGGAGCTGTACTAAATATATATCCCCCTGTTGGAAATAACTGAGGATTAGCTTCTCCTATATATGGAAGATGTGATCCTGGAATTTGCCACATCACAAGTGGAATATTATCAAATGCTTTACTAATTAATCCTATACCATTTAAATAATTATCCCACGATTGAGAATTATATAAGGTTCCCTGTCCGCCTCCAGCGCTATCATCATTTTCATAACGGTCAAATACAAAGAAGTCTGGTGCAGGTTCAGTTCCAACTTTACTAATTGCACTAGGTGCATTAGCACTAAGCCAAGAAATTACTGGAGTTGAATATGTGCTTGCAATTTCAGATGTAGTGAGATCAGAGTTACTATTGACCCAATTTCCACTATTTACTGCCCACATATTATCTTGCCATCCAAATGATACATCAGTTGATTCTATATTACCAAAATAACGGACTAACCAGTTATTTGCTTGAATCCAACCATCAAATCCAGATGGAAAACTAGGGTGTGCTCCATTAGATGGTGTATTAATACACTCATTCAGCCATGTTCCAACTTGCGAACTTTCATTATTGGTTGATGTGTTCCAGTATGGGTCATTACTACTATTAATTGACCACCCTGGGTAACCATCATTTAACATTGCAGTTAAAATCGCAAATGGTGTTCCAGTATAAGTCTTATTTATATAAGGCTGACCATTATTTCCATTGGGGGCATAGGTGTTTGTATAACTACGAGTAGTCTGTAAAAAACATAATGTCTGATCAACTGCTGAGTTAACTGTACCATCATTTAGTAAATTATTAACTGACCCAATATAATTATTTTGTTGCATAGCTCCAAGTAAATCTGGATCTAAAATTAAAGCCCCATAATAATTTTTACCCGCATAAACCACTGGATTTTGTGCTAAGGCGAGTGCATCAGAAGCTAAGCTTATAAAATGTCTAGCCATTATGTAAGTTGCACCAGGTGTACTAACACTTGGGGTGTCAGTGTTTGTAAAATCATCAAAATTCTGCCCACCACTCATTTGAGCGGTGTATTCAACCATAACTACCCTACTTGGGTAATTATTATATTTACTTACATTAGTTAAGTCCTTTGTCATATTAATGATGTTCATAGGCGGATCTATTACACCTGGATCGCCATTACCATTAATTCCGGCATACTTAAATACAGCATCAACTGGCGCCCCACCAAAACTATCATCGCCACCGCTACCAACTTTTATTTGAGTTGGATCTATGTTTGGACCACCAATAGCTCCCATGGCTATATAATTAGGCCATCCTGCAATTGCTGTTCCAGCTGGCTTCTGCCTGCTTGGATCAGATGGAGTCCCTTTACCAGAGCCTCCACTTGAGCCACCGCCTGAACCTCCACCAGAACCTCCACTGCCATTACAGCCCAACAATAACAAACATGTCCATAAAGCAATTAGATATTTTTTCATTCCAGGTACTCCAATATAACTATTGTCATTAAAATCGTACTACTTTATTATGTATATCTCAACTATTTCATAAAAATAATATTTTTATACCCATAATTATTATTGTATCACAAAAAATTTTAATTTTGTCAAGTATTTTTTTAAGATTTTTTATTGTTATATAATCCTCCTCATAGCTCAATAGAATAGCAACTATTGATATAGTGTAATGTACGCATATATTTATTAATTCAATTTATAGGAGAAGAAATTATGCATAATTTTAAATTAAAACCGCCGTATCCAACAACCCGCGTACGGTGGTGTGAGAGGACTAGCCCGTGAGGGCTATCCTACTCAATTAAGTTTCTATTGAAAACTCATCTTAGTGCTTCTTTTGCAAACTGTAATGCTGTTGCTGGTGAACTTGGAGCTAAGCCATCACATGTAGTTGTGATATTAGTACTACAAGCAACATCACGGTCAAAAGACCAGTAATGTAAACCACCCAATCCATTTGCTCTTACATAAGCATCAACATTTGCAGCATCAGTAAGACTAAAAATTTCATCAGCAATATCATTTACTCCAATTAGCGGAGTCACTTCAACGTGACTTAATGGCACGCTTGGATACTCTATTGCTGTCATAACAGCAACTCCGCCAGTAGGGCCAGAATCTACTACAGCAACATGTTGACCATCCGTACTTGCTAGTGTTGCTAGAGTGAAACTAATTCTAATGTTAGGATACGCTTTTTGTAACCCAGCAATTGAACTAATTAAACTACTAAGTTGTGCCGGCCTTATTTGGTTGCCTTCGATGTCAAAGTCAAAACCAACAAGGTTACTTGACATATAACGTTTAGCAAAGGCAATCATGTTCGCTGTACTCCCACAAGTAAATGGACCACCAGCACGGCCAGTTGACACAATATAACCAATATTATTGGCAACTGCTGCATTAACGTTAGCTTGGATGAAGGATGAAACAGGTACGCCAACCCATGCTTCACTACTACAATCCCCGGTAGCAAAAGCCCACGTAACAGTATTGATGGAGTTAGTTTTTAAGGCATTAACCAATGATGTCGCTGAATTTTTATTCATGGATCCTGCGGTAGTACCCATTTCATATGCACCCCAGCTACCAATTGCAGACCCACTCCAGTTAAGATTAACACCAGCATCTTTGTAAGCACTAAATACATTTGTTACTGGAGGTGCTAATGATATGCTCACATTAACAGCCTTACCACTTGATATACTAAATGTAAGTGTTGAACGAGTGTTAGATACTATAGTTGGCCATATTCCAATCCGAGAGCTTCCCCACCAAACTGCCAAATAGCTTGGAACCCAAGCTGTTGTAGTGCCGTTATTAAAAGCAATTTGAGCACTACTAAGGCTTTGTGGTGTAGAACAAGTGTTGTTTATACTAAAAGTGCCGCTACTAGCTGAAGTATAAGTAGGGCCACTTATAGTGAAACAAGCGCTAGGTGTTGCGGTAACTAATTGAGAAATTTTAGAAAAATCAATTGAAGAATTAGAGTTTGGTGCATTATTTGCAGAGTTATTTGACGACGTACTCCCTCCATTACATGATGCTAAATCAAAACAATTAAGGTTAAGGCTAAGCTTTTTATAAGCGTCGTTATAGGATTAAATTTACTATTTAAAAACGTACTATTTTTAAAACTACAAGATTTCATTTGGTTTCCCCAAAAAAACTTGTTATTTTAATCACTAAATTTTTATCTAATGATGCAAAACATCGAGCTATTTGCTAAAGGATTTTACCCGCGCTGGGTATTTACCCATTATAAAATAACAAATTATTAATTAAACAAATTAACGTGTATAGTATACAAATATTAAATAATATTATTTATACTATCATTAATATTATCGCACAAAATATTTTGATTTTGTTAAATATTTATTGAAATATTTGAAAATTTTGTTGATGTTTTTTTGCAATCAATATATATGCTACAATATCGATATAAAGATTTTGAGGTTAAAAATAAAATAATATATGCAGATAATATTTATTGGCGGTGGCAATATGGCTGAGGCCATTTTTTCTAAAATAGATAGCAAAAATCAAGAGATTATTGTAGTACAAAGAAATATAGATAAACGTACTGCTTTAGCTCACAAATATCCTTCTATTCGCTTCTTATCCATTCTTGATTTCACGCCTCAAGACGAGGATATAGTAATACTTGCTGTGAAACCTCAAGATGCTAAAGAATTATGTCAAAACCTACCAAAAACTACAGGTGTTGTATTGTCTGTAATGTCAGGTATCACAACCAAAACACTTGCTTTTTGGTTGGATAATACTAAAATCGCAAGACTTATGCCAAATACTTTAGCTAAAGTAGGTATGTCTGTAAATGGTGTCTATTTTTCTGAAGAGATAGACAAGTCTAAGCGCCAAATTACTTTGGATATTATTAATAGCATTGGTAAAACATATGTATTTGATAGTGAGGATTTTATAAACAAAATTACTGCAATTGCGGGTAGTGCTCCGGCTTATGTGTTTTATTTTATTGAAGCAATGGTTGATACTGCAATTAATGAATTTGGATTTGATGCTAAAGATGCACTAGACATAACTATGCAGGTCTTTAAAGGTAGCCTAGCCTTAATCGAAAACAATCCCAATATAGAGCAATTAAGAGCAAATGTCACATCAAAAAAAGGTACTACCGAACAAGCAATAAATGTATTTGAAAAAGCACAGCTCAAACAAATTATTAGGGATGCCGAAACTGCTTGTTATAACAAAGCCCGTGAACTAGGTAATACCTTTTAACTTCTCGCCTTGTAAAAGCTAGAATAGATACTGGAAAATCTTGATAAAATAACTATTAATTATTTTAGGAGATTTTTTATGTATAGAATTACAGGTCAACCAATTAATTTAAGATATATTGCAACATCAATAAAGCAAGACATTCAATTATCGGAGC
>CANFGS010000042.1 GCA_947446595.1 Neisseriaceae bacterium
GAAACCTTCAAACCCCACTGCTCGCAAGAGTGGTGGGGTTTTTTATTTGCGGCGTGTACATCATGCATTAACAATTAGCAATATAGAAACTACTGTCACAACAATAACGGTTGGCGTGTAAATTAACTGTTGCAATATCACTTGCAATTAACCACAGGAGCACACGCAATGACAGACGCACATGACGCACAAAAGCAACTTGAACAATTACTCAAGCAACAAGAAGATTTAGCAGCAAAGATTGATGCACAACGCAAAGCCAGTCGTGATGCTGCACTGGAAACGGTTAAGAATTTGTGCAAAGCGTACGAATTTAGCGCGGCAGATTTGAAAGGTTACATCAAAGCCACACGCACACGCAGCGCAACTAAAAAGGCAACGCCTCGCAAAAGACGCAGCTGAACAAGCAGCCAGCGTAATTAAGCACTGGGCGCATATTGTTTTACAACAGCACCGTCCAGTAACTGCTACTGCCACTTACCGCACACTAACGTCAGCACAAGTGCAGCGTTTGGAGCGTGTGTGCACACAGTTGTTGCGTGCTGCACATGCACCAGTAGCTGCTGCCAGCATGCGTGCAGTGCTAACGGCAGACGAATACGACACATACACAAGCCAACTGACAGCACCGCAAACGCACTATGACGTGCTACGTGAGCAGGGCAGACCAGATGCACTAACTGGATACATTGAACTGCTTAGGCGTGCAGACTTTACAAATGCACGTGCAAACGCTGCAGCAAACCGCGTGAACAATTACAGGAATGCACTTAAGTTACGAGAACAAAGTGACCACGAGTATGAATTGGCGTGTGAATACATGGAAGAACAATTTAGCGTGTGTGACGCAGGCGAACGTGCGCGGTTGGAAGCGTGGTTGGACAGACCGTTTGACTACGGCATTGGTGGCTTAATTAGCATTGACTGCGTGGGTGTTGCACGTGTAATTGGCAGCACCAGCCAATACTGCAGACACAAACAGGAGCGTGCACAACAGCAGCTGATTTGGCGACGACAGTGTCAGCTAGATGCTCTTGGAAGTGCGGCGTATGACATGTTGTACGAACCAGATGTTGCAGCCAATCCCACCATGAGCCATCGACTGTGTGCACTACTGGACAACCTGCGCGATGCAGACACCATTTAGCTTGCAACAGCGTACAAATTAAGCCAATTCAACTGCACGGCGCAGCATGTCATCATTAGCGTCAATGTACACAGCAGTGGTGCTGATATTGCGGTGTCCCATCAAGCGCATGAGTACACGTATCCCAGTGCCTTGATTGGCTAAATTGGTTGCAAATGTTCTGCGTCCACTGTGGCTACTGGCACCATCAATGCCCGCGTTCCTGTACAACCAGCGCACATGTCCTGCAAGAGTGTTAGCAGTAAAGCCGCGGCGTGGCTTTTGTTGTGTGTAAAAAAACGCCCAGTCACCTGCGCGCTGTTTGGTAGTGTCAACGTAGCGTTGTAATTCCTTGCGCAGTCGCTCACTAACAAACACCGTGCGTGCATGACAGCGTTTGGTTTGCTCTGCGCGCAGGTGTATCTCGTCACGTACACGTCCTGCGTCGTTAACAACATCAGCCCATGTAAGTGCAGCGCACTCACCTACACGTAAACCTGCCAAGTGTTGTAGCAATATGATTGCGCGGTTACGTGGTGCGTGCACACGTGTTGCTATGTGGTCTAGTACTCTGCGCAATTCCTGCGCACTAAATGTTTTTGCTTGTGCCATGTGTCAGTGCTCCTTAAAAGTTCACATAAATAAAGCACTAGCAGTATGTTTTCAGCGAGCCAGTTTGGGCAACCAGTTTGTGCAATATGCGCAGGTCTTTGTGTGTCAAAGACTTGCCAATTGGTTCACGGCTAATCGTTATTTTGTGTGGAAATATTTAGTACTTTCTGTTGGCCGCACTAAATTAAGCCCTACAAGCTGTCAAATTACTAGCCAGCTACCAGACTAGCTGACAGGTGCTAATGACGTGCTTTTGACGTGCGTTTGACGTGTTTGCGTGCGCGCACGAAATGGGTTTTGCACATGACAAAATCAGTGCTGCGAAAAATTTACAAATCAAAATCTATTTGGTGTGGTGATTTTTTACCTATACCCACCACATTGATAGCGAACTTTGCAAGTTCGCTTGTGCTTTCACAAAACACCTATCGCTCGTCGCTCAGTGTTTTATTCAGCACACTGTTGTGTTAAATGATTGAATTGCGAACACAACGCAGTTGTGTGAGTGGTATTGGGTTCATTTAGATAGATTAGATTGGACGCACGACGGCTATGTGACTTGGATAAGAAGTCAACATAACCGCCGTGTCGTGTAGTTTCATTTGAGTGAGTTGAGTCGTTACTACACGCCTGTAACAGAGTTGTGTGGAGACAGATGTATTGAAACTCCCAGCCGTGTGTTGCACGTACTGCTCTGCGGCATCACCATTTGTCACACGCTGTTACAGCAACGTGTGTAGTGCGGGGTCATTAGCCGTCATATTACAACCCGCGTTTGTCCACTGTTAACGTGTTGGTTATCACGTGTGTATTTGATTAGGTGCCTGATTTTGGTAGTAGCTTGTGTGCTGCGAACAGTTGCCTGTTTACTTTGGTTGCTATGTTTAGGACTGGATACGCGGATTCTGGTTTGAGTCGTGCGCACAGTTTGGTGTTACCAACGCGACGCTGGAAGTCGCGCAGGGTTTTGGATTGTTCAGTTGTTAATAGATTTGGATGTTGTGTGAGTAGAGTGTGTGCCGTAAGTTGTGCCTTTAGCAGTTTGGGATTTAGGTTGTTAAATGTTGCCGTATTAAAGCCTGAGTTTTTAAGCCATTTATCAGTAGCCAACTTGGATTGGTTTTGCTTGCGCAGGATGCCAAACTGGGCATGTGTAAGTTTGTCTTTGAGTTGTTTCATATAGTTATTTAGCAAGACCACATAAAAGCAGATAAATTTCTTGGCAGATTTATGGCTTAAAACAGGCAGTTATGAGTGCAATAACTGCTGCATGTGCATGATTTGGGCGAATTAGTTGGTAGTGTGCGGGTGTGAATAAATACATAAAAGGAGACCACAAGTGCGATTACAGGAATTTGCCAGTGCAGAAGAACAAATGGCGCTGTGGCGTTTGGTAAGTGACAGTGTGTGGGCAAGTATTGGCCAACAAGCACACCTTGAACGGCAAGAGCGTGCTGCAAAAGCTGCGCAGGCTAAAACTAAACGCAAACGTGGAAATAGAGCAGGTAGTAAATCAAGCAGCACACCAGTGCCAATTAAGATGCCAAAGCAACCAAATAACAAAGTTGCAACAGCAAATGCACCAACTGCACCAACTGCAGCCAACACTGCGCCAGTTGGTAATGCTGTGGCTAATGCAAGCACGAGTGGTATGTACAAGAATGGCAGCAACACGAATGCAGCAAACAAAATAGCAGCCAATTCAAATGTTGCAATCACGCCAACAACAGCCGCACAACCAAGTCCTGCATTTAGTCCAGCACATCCTGCAACACCAACAGTTCCCGCGCCAGCAAATTACAGTACACAAAAAGCGTCTAGCGGGTCACAAGACGCATTTAATTGGCGAAATACACCTACACACAAAAAATTACCAGCCGCCACCGACAGGCATAGTGCAAATGCTTACCGCACACAAACAGTGCATCCAAGTGCACGTGGTGCAATAACCCGATAAATTGGCGGTGTAAACATAGAGTGTGGTTGCCCAAGTGTGCGGGCTGACAATAAAGTTTGTGCTGTAACGACAACACAACGGAGTAATTAAATGTCAACAGCAACACTTGCAACGCTCTCAGCGTTGAAATTAACAGCAGCACGTAAACCTCGTGCACTACCTGAGGCTGTCAAACGCCGTAACAAACTGCTCAACAAATTAAAAGAGCAACGCGAACTTGCACTGGCGCAAAGCGAAGGACGTACATATGTGCCCAAACGTCTGCGTACCGTGCGTGACTTGGATGGCAACAGAGTAGTGCGTGAAATGCCTGTGCGTATCAAGCCTTGGTGGTGGACAGGCGAGAAGAACGAGACACTGCTGAGCGTGTTCTACGGTAGCAAGACGTTGGAGTTGGGCAAAGGTAAGACAGCAGTTGAAATTGCCAACCCACGCGAACTGGTCAATGTGCTGGATGTGTTGATTACTGCAACGCAAAACGCAGAATTGGATGCACAGATTGATGCTGCCAGCAATAAGTTACGCGATAGCTTTAAGAAATAGCTAATGGATAGCAAAGACTAGACAGCAGAGCATTAACGCTTAGGTGCGTTTGCTCTGCAGCATGGCAATATTTTGCTCACCCGTTACCGTACTGGCGTAGTGGTTGTTGATAACTTCTACGCTGGTACGTGCATTTCGCGCCAATGTCACCAAGTCAATTCCTTGACCGTACAAGAGCCTAAATGTAATGGCGCTGTGGCGCAGACTGTAAAGGCTTCGCGGATTACCATGCGGATTGAGCTTTAATCCAGTGTGCTGTAACACCCAGTTAAACATATAACTGAGCACGTTCATTGCGTAGCGACGGTTGGGAATGTCTGGCAAGAACAGGTAATCATTTGTACCAATACGCTTGCGTGGTGTTTGGTACTGGCATATTTGACGGTAAATGCGCACAGCAGGCAGCAGCGTAACAATGGGCGCAGCGTGCAACTTGGTCTCAGGCAATGTCAATCGTAAATATGTCTGCTTGCTGTGTACGATTTCCACATGACGGTGGCGTAGCTTAACCAAGTCACCTGGACGGATAAAGCTATTGACCATAAACCCAATCGCCCAAGCAACATCTGGTGGCATACGATTGTCGTTGTAGCACTGTTGTAAGCGTTTACGCATGTCTTTGCGTGTGTCTGGATGCGTTGTGCCACGCAGTGCACGTGCAGCACGTAGCAATTGCCAATATTCTGTAGGTGTAAATGCGCCGCGTGACGTGCTGCGAACTTTGATTTTGGGGACATCTGGCACATGTTCAATTAAACCTGTGCGTTGTGCATGCGTCAGCACCTTTCGCACAATTACAAGGTAATGGCTAACTGTGGTTGTGCTGAACTTGGCGCTGAGTGTCTGTGCAAATGCCAGTAACTTTTGGTAAGTTAATTCACCAATCAACTTGGTGCCAAATGCAGGCAATATGTGTGCATCCAAACGGTTACGAAACATTCGTAAACTGCCTGCACCATATTCACCGCGTTCAACACGTGCTTGCTCGTTTGCATAAACTTGTGCTGCAACGGCACCAAATGTCATTTGTGCTGGTGTATTGCTGTCATTTCCAGTCGTACCCTGCAGACTTGCATGCTGGGAATACTTGACCAACAAGTCTTCATAAAACCAACGTGCAAATCTCTGTGCCAACACTAGATTACATGTTTTGGTACTTTGCTTGTGTGTGCGTCCTGCATGCCAGCAACGCACTTGCCAATATCTACTGGCTGCTATTTTGTAGATAACCAATTTGTTTGGGTAATTTGGTACTGCGGTGATGCTTGATGGTATTGGTACGGTGCGTGTGCGTTTAATCAAACGGTCGTTGGCTGCATCAATTTGGTAGTTGGCAACTGTTGTCATCATGCTCACAGCTTAAAGTAGCACGCCGCAAAGGTCTAGCAAATAAGTTTTGTGTGTGCAAATTACAGCGTGCGATATCACCTTCAGTCAGCCGCTAAACAACCGTTCCTGCCGTGCACAAAATAGACTAATTAGTGTTGTTATTTGTGCGTGACATGTAGCGCACTTCAAACCGTACAACTTGTTGCAATTACAAATTGGTGCTGTCAATGTAGCACCTTGCAAATACCTTTTAGCAACTAGCTGCCGCAGGCAAATGTGCAACCCTCGTTGCATTGGCTGCACTCGTAAGCGTGACAGCGTTCGCACAAACATCTGTAAAACTGTTGGGAAACATTGACGCTGGATATCAATCCAACGATTACAAAGGAAACAAGATTTCCGGTATCAACAACAACGGCTCTGCTACTTCACAAATCGACATTGAAGTTATTGAAGATTTGGGCGGCGGTTTGAAAGCTAAAGTTTGGTTGGAATCAGACATCAACCCAGTTGCTGCTCAAGCTAACACTGGTTATGCCTCAAGTATCAAATCAGGTACTGACGCAGGCGGCGGTACTTGGTTGAACTCTGAGCAAAAAGTTGGCTTGGCTGGCAATTTTGGTGAAGTTGCTGTTGGTGTTGTCAACAACAAAACATTAGCTGCCAACGGTACAGGTCAACCTTTTGGTACTGCCATTGGTTCTGGCTACGGTAGCATCATCAAGGCTTCTGCTGGCGTTGCTGCAAGCACTGCTTCAGTTGTTCGCTTTGACAACTCTGTTCGTTACGACACACCCGTTGTTAATGGCTTCTCTGGTTCGGTTTACTACGTGGCAAAACAAGCTGTCAGTAACGGCAAAGCTAACTACAGCACAACATTGGGCGCGTTCAGCAAGGCTGGTATCAATGAATATTCAGTAAACTACTCAAACGGTCCAGTGAATGCAACCTATGTCATTCAACAAGCTGATTACAACGGCGTAGTGACTCCTGGTGCTGTTGACTACAACACAGCAACTGCTGGTGTACCTACTGCTGTCGCTGGAACAGCTTTGACAACAAAGTCTTCTTTGAAGACTCTGTCTGCTAGCTACGCTTGGAACGCATTTACCTTTGGTGCGACAACTCAATCATTGAAAGATGATGCATCTACAAATGCAGTTAACACCAAAGCCACCTTGGGTAGTGTTAAGTACACAATGGGCGCAACAATGCTCGGCCTAACATCAGGTTCTTTGACAAACAGTGTTACCAACACAAAGTCAACATTCTTGGGTTACGGTGCTCAGTATCAATTGAGCAAAACGACAAAAGTCTACGCTCAGTTTGAAACTCTGAATGACGACGGCGGTACAGTAGCAGCAGTTACTGGTTACACCGAAGTTGGTACAAAGCGTACTCGCTCAGGTTTAGGTGTTAACGTCGCCTTCTAATCCCCGCGCTGGCTAAACCAGTTAAGGATTTAGAAAACCTTGAAACCCCATTGCTCGCAAGAGTGGTGGGGTTTTTTAATTGTGGGGTGGTGTTTGCTGTTGTGAAAGAAAGGATAACGATTGTTGGCACTATTTATGGCTTTTCCGATGCTAAGGCTATAAACGAAATTTATTGCGACACACATTGCTCCCAATACCCAACGGTGCGCCCTTTGACAAAAATTCGTACACAAATTGAATTGGATGATGGCACAGAGGTTTGGGTCGATGGTGTTCCAAAATTTTGCGATGAAGACGACATCCTAGATATTGAAACTGAAGAAGTTGATCTTGACAGCCTGTGTGCAGACATCTCGCAAGCGATTAATTCTGGTTGGATTGAAATTGGCTTAATAGCCAATGAGAAGCTTAGATATGCTTATTACCAAACGCTGAAAATCTATTCCAATGGACAAGGCGTAAGAACATACGCCTTGACTGGACAGCAATTCCCGCAAGGAGTTACAACTGAATTCACTAAGTTGTTTCAGTCTATTTGACAGTCTTTTATTAATTTTTAACCCGCCTTAGTGCGGGTTTTTTATTGCCTATATCTGTCGTGTAACACGACACCACAAACTACTCGCCCATTAAAAAACCCCACCACTCTTGCGAGCATTGGGGTTTAAAGGTTTTCTAAATCCTCTAACTGGCTAAGCCAGCAGGGGGATTAGAAGTTCTTGCGCAAAGCAATAGAAGTGATCTTCTGTGTCTCGCCCAACATGTTGACCATCTGACCGCCGTAGGCGTTGTTGCCTTGATAGAACATGCCATAGCTAGCACATTTACCGATTGGCAGAAAGATAAACGTATTTGGATCAAAAGCAACTACCACCAAATGCCCTACGAAATGACAAGCTTGATTCGGTTCATGGTGTACACCTTTGTTCGGCCAGGTGATATTCGTCAAATTCAAAACAAACACATAGAAATCATCAAAGGCCAGTACAACTATTTACGGTTAAACCTGCCAGAGGTAAAGCGGCACAAGGCTGCGACCGTTAGCTTGCCACCAGCAGTCAATATTTACAAGCATCTAATGGCTTATCAAACGTCGCGCGGCTATGGCAAACCAGATGACTATGTGTTCTTTCCAGAAGAAAAAAACCGCCGTTTGATGCTCGACATCATCGGTTGGTTGTTCAATTGGATATTGAAAGATTTAGATTTCAAATTAGGGCCACATGGTGTCGAGCGCACTTTGTATAGCTTGCGTCACACGGCTATTACTTTTAGGTTGATTTATGGTGGCAATATCGATTTGTTAACCCTTGCCCGAAATGCCCGTACATCGGTGGAGATGATTGAAAAGTTTTATGCCAGTACCTTGTCTGCGGAGATGAATATTGCACTTTTACATGGTAAACGCCGCTAACGGGTGTGTATCTTGGCTACGTAAGAAAATAGAATACACTTTTAGTTTCTGTCATAGTAAGAGATTAATTTCAACCCAACCGGAGCCCACCATGAAAAAGCAGTTACTCGCATTAGCTATCACCACCTTTCTCGCGAACACCGTATTCGCTCAAACCAACGACACCATAGCCAAAGTCAAATCATCCGGCACCATCACCATGGGCGTGCGTGACTCCTCCGGCGCCCTGTCTTACACATTAGGTGACGGCAAATACGCCGGCTACCACGTTGAGATCTGCCAGCGCATCATCGACAACCTTGACAAAGCCATTGGCAAGAAGTCAGAGGTCAAATACATCTCCGTCACCTCACAAAACCGTATCC
>CANFGS010000043.1 GCA_947446595.1 Neisseriaceae bacterium
CTACATTGGTATAACATGAAGCGAGTACATCAACGATTTAACAATAAACTTACGCCATTTGAATATCACTTGGAGCTTACCAAAAATGTTAAAATAGTAGCTTAATAAATATAAAATGATTTTCCAGTATGTACTTGGCTCTTACACGCCTTGTAATAGTCTGTTGGGAGGCATTCTCTTATGATAAAATTGAGGGATATATTATTAAGATGGATTTACGTGTATGCTGGTCATGAAATTTGGCGGAACCTCAGTTAGCTCAAGAAAGAGTATCGAGGTAATATGTAATTTGGTTGGAACTAATCTACATAAAAAGCCTGTGGTGGTTGTATCAGCATTAAGTAAAGTTACCGATAGTTTGGTTGCAATATGTACTAAAGATAATTTTTCAGAAGCTGTTTTTGATAATATATATAGTAAACATGAGAGTATGGCCGCTGAATTTCTAGGGGGTCGCGATTTAGAATCAGTTTTAGAATACATAAAGCAGTGTCTAAATGACGTTAAGAATAAACTGACTAAATTCTTCGGTAATGGTAATAGTTTAGTGCCATTAGCACTAAAAGATGAGATTGTCTTTTGTGGTGAGAAAATGTCATCATTTTTAATAGCCGCAGTTATTAACCATAAAACAAAAATTGATACAAGACAGGTATTATCAAGCACTTGTATTACCACTAACAAAAAATTTGGATCTGCTGATTATCTAGCTGCTTCAACCAAGAAAAATACCCGCCTTGTAATACTACCACTTATTAAACAAAATATTGTACCGGTAGTTACTGGGTTTGTTGGTGCTACAAAAGGTGGAGAAATAACAACCCTTGGTCGCGGTGGCTCAGATTATAGTGCTTCAATCTTAGGGTTTGCTCTTGAAGCATCTGAAATTCAAATCTGGACGGATGTAGATGGAGTTTATTCTACAGATCCAAGGGTAATTAAAACAGCTAAACTTTTACCCCTTTTAGCATATGAAGAAGCTTCAGAATTAGCTAATTTGGGAGCAAAAGTATTGCACCCACGAACAATTAAACCAGCTGTTTTTGCCAAAATTCCAGTTAAAGTATTAAATACTTTTAATCCAAACGGCACTGGTACTACTATAGTTGATTTTGTGGATGAGAAAAAACGCCGTGTTAAAGCTATTACCACCAAAAACTCAGTTCCCTTAATTACAATTAAATCTAATGAAATGCTGTTTGGTAAAGGTTTTCTGAAGAAGGTTTTTGATATTTTTGCTCGCTTTAATATTTCTATTAGCCTAATTAGTGTATCAGAAGTTAGTATTTCCATCACTCTTGATAATAAAGAAAATATCAATGATGCTTTGAAACAAATTAATAAAATTGGCATGGTAACTTATAATGAAGACTATGGTAGTTTATCACTTGTTGGTGGGCATATTATGGATACCCCAAATTTAATGAATGATATATTTACTATTTTGGAATCTGCAAATATCAAAGTACATATGATATCGTACAGTGGTAGTAATATTAATGTGAGTATGGTTATATTGTCTCGGGATATTAATAGGGCTTTGGAGTTATTACATAATCATTTTATTGGGTAAGGTTTAGGGCATGGATCCCAAATTCTATACGAACAGCAACATATTTGTGTTTGGGATGACGTTAGAAGATTAAAACAGCAACATATTTGTGTTTGGGATGACGTTTTTCTTCCGTCGTCCTCGACATACGGATTCTGCTGTTTAAATGTGAATCGAGGATCCATGTCCTTTTGCCCTTTAATTATGGGGGTAGGCCATTTTGTAAGGGTTGATTAGTAGCTTAAACTCATCATCTGATAAAAACTTAAGCACCTTATTAGCTTCACTTAAAGAACAATCATGCTCATTGGCGTAGTGTGCCATTTGGGATGCTTTATCATAACCAATCGAAGGACTAAGAGCTGTTACTAACATCAATGAATTATTCATAAGAGCATCTATTTTCTTAAGGTTCGGCTCCATACCTTCTAACAAAAACTCACGGAATGAATTGCAAGAATCATTGATTAAATCTACTGACTGTAGTAAATTGTAAATCATTACAGGCTTATAAACATTCATTTCTAAATATCCACTCGCACCGCCTAAAGTTATAGCCGTATCATTAGCAATTACTTGCACTGCAACCATCGCTAAAGCCTCACACTGAGTTGGATTTACCTTGCCTGGCATAATTGACGAGCCTGGTTCATTTTCAGGGAGGATTAGTTCGTGGATTCCAGCACGAGGCCCACAACTTAAAATCCTAATATCATTAGCAATCTTATATAAGGTATTGGCTAAAGTTTTTAATGCTCCACTAATAGCAACTAATGGGTCATGCGAGCCTTGAGCCGCAAATTTATTTGGAGCCGTTACAAATGGTAGATCGGTAAGTTTACTAATATGTCTGGCAATTGTAATAGCAAAGTCTTTGTGGGTATTGATACCTGTTCCAATAGCAGTACCACCTACCGCTAATTGGTATACATCATTAAGTGCATATTTTATCCGAGCGATATTATCATCAATTAGATGTGCATAACCTGAGAACTCTTGACCCAGTGTCATTGGGACAGCATCTTGCATATGAGTGCGCCCGATCTTGACTATATTATCCCAAGACTTGGCTTTTTCCCATAAGCTAGAAGAAAACTTAGCTAATGTGGGCAATAAACGCTTATTAATTTCAATAGCAGTTGCCATACACATTGCGGTTGGAAATGTATCATTTGAAGACTGTGACATATTGACATGATCGTTGGGGTGAATAGGGGCTTTACTTCTCATTTGTCCACCAGAGAGCTCGATAGCACGATTAGAGATTACTTCGTTGACATTCATATTAGATTGGGTGCCGCTACCTGTCATCCATACGTGAAGTGGAAACTCAGTATCTAATTTACCTGATATTATTTCATCTGCTGCTTTGATAATCAAATTAGCACGCATTTCATCAAGCATATGAAGCTCGAGATTAGTGATTGCTGCAGCTTTTTTTAGGATAGCTAATGAATGAACTACCGGTAATGGAATCAGCTCCTTGCCAATTGCAAAATGGTGCAAGGAACGCTCAGTTTGCGCTCCCCAGTAATGGTTGCTGGGAACCTCTATTTTGCCCATGCTATCTGATTCAATCCGGTAGTGAGCCATACTAATACTTCCTAAAATTTAGTTTCTACTAATTCATACTCAATATTATTTGCTATAACAGCTTCTGTTCTTTCTATATCATTATAACGTTTTACGCTAACTTTTTCTTCAATATGAGCTATTGCTGCCTTTGAAGAATCGGTTGCAACAAGCTCAAAACCGCTAAGGTCAATTGGATCTGTTATGGTATTAATCCGCACTGAAGCAGGTTTGGTCTCAATTATTAACACTTCTTCTTTAACAGTTTTTTCGGCAGCTACTGGTTTTGGTGCTACTGGAGTAATTGTTTTTTGTGGAGCTTTAACAGCTGCTGCAACTTCAGGTGTAGCTTCAGGTGTTGGCTGCCAAGCTTGGTTAATTACATTAGTTGTATTAGTAACAGCTTTAGCAGTATCTGGTTTTGGAGCAACATCAGCTTTAATCTTATTTGGAATAACATTATCGTATTTATTAGCAGGTCTTGTAGTTGCTACATTGTCATTTTTAGCGCTAAAGTTCTTGCCTTGTTCTACGATGTTATCATATTTACCTTTAGGCTTACTAGCTACAACATTATCATTTTTTTCAATAGCAGCATTACTGTTTTTATTGTTTTGTCTAACCGTTTGTATCTTGTTGTTACTACGATTTACACCAACTGGACGTGTCTTGTTATGTCTTGTAATTGGAGATGCTTGTCTATTACTATTAACTACTTTATCAGATGCTACTTTAGGGGTTCCAGCGCGTGGCTTAAAGATATCCATAAATTTAACTAGCATTTTTTTCAAAGCTGCTTTTTTATTTATAACTGGAGCCGGTTTTGCGGCGATGATATTTTTAACAACCGCGTTATTACTAAGAGAGCTAGCAGCTTTGTTTTGACCACCTTGATATTGTAGGCTATCATCTGGAGTTTCAACCAAATTATAACTCATTTTATTACTAAGTGCATCACTTCCATCGCTAGTTATCTTACGGATTTTATAATGAGGTGTTTCAAGATGAACATTTGGTATAAGAATAATTTTGATTTTCATGCGGTGTTCGATTTTTGCAACGTCATCACGCTTTTCATTAAGCAAATATGTAGCTACAGATACTGGAAGTTGTACATGAAGAGCTGTAACGTAGCCCGAATTTTTCACTATATCTTCTTGAATTATACGTAATATATGTACCGCTGTTGACTCAGTGCCGCGGATGCTTCCAACGCCATCACAGCGTGGGCATGTAATAGTAGTTGACTCTTCTAGAGATGCTTGTAATCTTTGACGAGATAGTTCTAGTAAACCAAATTTCGATAGTTTACCCATTTGAATTCGTGCACGGTCAAAGCCTAGTTGTTGTTTGAAACGGTTTTCGACTTCTCTTTGGTTTTTTTGTGATTCCATATCAATGAAATCAACTACCACAAGACCACCTAAATCACGTAAACGTAATTGACGAGCTATTTCTTCTGCTGCTTCCATATTGGTGGCGAAGGCTGTTGCTTCAATATCACTACCTTTATTTGCTTTGGCTGAGTTTACATCAATTGCAGTTAATGCTTCTGTATGATCAATCGCTATTGATCCACCTGATGGCAAATGAACCATCCGTCCGTAGGCTGTTTCGATTTGATGCTCGATTTGAAAGCGTGAGAATAAAGGCACATTGTCATTATATAATTTAACTCGTGATACAAAATTAGGCATAACGTGTGAGATAAATTGACGGGCTTGTTCGTATACTTCTTCAGTATCAATAAGAATTTCACTAATATCCGGTGAGAAATGATCGCGGATTGAGCGAACCACTAGATTACTTTCTTGATAAATCAAAAAGCTTCCACCTTGGTTTGCTGATGCAGTTGTAATTGCATCCCACAGCTTAACTAGATAATCTAAATCCCATTGTAATTCTTCTGGAAAGCGTCCAAGAGCAGCAGTTCTTGCAATTATACTCATATTCTCAGGCATAGTTAGGACAGATAAAACGTTCTTTAGCTCGTCACGTTCATCACCGTCAATTCGTCTAGAAATACCGCCAGACCGAGAGTTATTGGGCATTAAAACTAAATAACGTCCTGGTAAGGAAATATAAGTTGTAAGAGCAGCACCTTTATTGCCACGCTCATCTTTTTCTACTTGGATTATTAGTGGCGTGCCCTCAGCTAGGCGGTTAAATTCTCTATGACGAGCTGTATCTGGTAAGTATGACGGGTCAATTTCTTTAAATGGTAAAAAACCTTGTTTATCAGTTCCATAATCGACAAAACAGGCTTCAAGAGATGGTTCTACTCGGGTAACTACGCCTTTGTATATATTGCCGCGACGTTGGGTTTTACTGGTGGTTTCAATATCGAAATTTATTAATTTCTGACCTTCAACCGTTGCAACTCTAAGCTCTTCTTGATAAGTTGCGTTAAATAACATTCGTTTCATTTAAGTACCTTTGATTAAAAGCACCTAATTTGTTGATTTTTGTATCTAGTGTATGATGCCCGCTATAGTTAATTCATTGACTTGTAACTTAATGTTTGTTTAAATACATGTTGCATAATCAAATCTACTTCTAAACTGCTTTAATGGACAATAATAAAATTAATAAAATAAAATAAATCGACAAATAGGTTTTATAATAATTATAAAAAGCGAGAAAATTTTTATTTTTTGATCTTCCCACAGAAATTTGTATACTATTGCAGAATGGTTCTATAGCCTTTGTTTAGAATGGCACTCATCTAGTATTTGGTTCAATAGATATATATTAGTCTTAGTGATGTTTACAACTTGTAATAAAATTACGTTACAATCATGCTAATTGTTATCTATGAAGGTGATATTATAAACTATAATGAGTAATATATTGAGTAAAAATCAAGTTAACTTTTATTTAGTTAGCGAAAAAGATGAAGACATGAGGCTAGACAACCTCTTAATGCGGCTTCTAAAGGGCGTGCCGAAGACGCATATTTATAGAATTATACGTAGTGGTGAAGTTCGTATCAATAAAAAGCGTGCAGAGGTGAATGATCGAGTTGCATTAGGTGATGAGATAAGGATTCCACCGGTTAGTATTAATCCAAAACAAGAGTCTCATGTTGCTATACCTCGAGCAAATTTTCCGATTATTTTCGAAGATGATTATTTTTTGATTATTAATAAACCAGATGGTGTAGCCTGTCATGGCGGTAGCGGGGTTAGCTTTGGGGTAATTGAACAGCTTAGAGCCCACAATCCCCACGCTAAGTTTTTGGAATTAGCTCATCGGCTTGATCGAGATACCTCTGGTCTTTTGATTATTGCCAAAAAAAGAAAAGCTTTAGTTGAAATTCAAGAACTTATCAAAAATGGTAAGATGAGAAAGCAATATCTGGCATTAACTCTTGGGGAATGGAAGGACAGTTTAAGGAATGTAAAAGCACCACTGTTTAAATATTTAACTAAAGAGGGTGAGCGACGTGTGAGAGTTGATCATGAGAATGGTCAGTATGCACAGACTGTCTTTAGTGTGGTTAGAAACTATGGTGACTACACATTAGTTAATGCAGATCTTAAAACTGGTCGTACGCACCAAATAAGAGTACACCTACAACATATAGGTTTTCCGATTATCGGAGACGTAAAATATGGTAATTTTGAACATAATAAACAGCTTTTGAAAAACGGGTTTAAAAGAATGTTTTTACACGCGGCAAGTCTTGAGTTTACTCACCCAATAACCAATTCAAACATATACCTAGAGGCGAAGCTGCCTTCGGTATTGCAGGGGTTTTTGGATGCATACGGTGAGCGTGGTAACCATACTCAAAATTTACACCTAAATATTTATAGAACTCTATTACCAGATTTATACTAGAATTATGAAATGTGTTTTACTAGTATAGATAACAAGACTAAGAGAAAACTAGTATCCCCTTTTACAACAAGGCTAACCATGTTATAAGGTACTTGGTATATGAAATGTAGGTTATTATCACTCCTCTTAGGCTTTCTGACTTTATCACATGCTACTAATCTAACAATAATAAATAATCTTGATACCAATTCAAATATAACAGATGTAAAATTTCGAATTGGTTCCCCAAAGAGTGGTCAAGAATTTGTTAAGTTGGATGATATGAAAAATAACTCTCACGTAACCCAAACATATAACATAAATGCTACTAGACAAAATATATTAAATAAGGCAATAGCAACTAACGGAACCCATAAAGTTCCAATGTTCTTATTGTTCACGGTTCCTGCAAATACTTTTACAAGTAATCAACCAAAACTATTTTATTCCTCTATGTTCTGGGTAGATCAAAATACAGCAAGTAGTGATATAGATATTAATCTAACTAAAACTGACCACAATAATGAAAATGGCAATCCGTTATTATCATTAACTATAAATAACGACAAAATTACTACCGCTGTTGCATATCCTAGTTTGACAAGTTCAACACATAATTGGGCTACTACTTGTGGGGCTATTCTTGGAGGTGGATGTACTATTTATGTAGATTATTTAGGGGGTAATGCAGGTCTTTATTTAATGTTTGCGAATGCCTTTGCTTTAAGTGGTATGGATGGTAATTTTAGTAGCAATTATAGTCTTGCAGAGTTAGCTAGGCTTGGAAGTGGAGCTGGTGGTAATACGCTACAAGCAAATTTCTGGAGCGGTTTGGTTTATTCCCATGGTGAAGTCATGAACGGTAATGAGCAAGTTGCTTGGTTTAATGGTGGCGGTGTAGGTCTTGGATATGCTGGTGGAGATAGTAAATTCTGTAGACCGAATGGAAATAATGGTTGCCAAGAAAATGCTACCCTCTTGCACTGGTATGACTATAAGAATCAGCAGCTTCATTTAGAGTTTATTTCCTACACTACAACACTAGCACAACGGCTGTCTTTAAAGTTTTCTGATGGTAGGAGATTTCCTATGACTTGCAACACGGTTAATGAAGAATTTATGTTCTACACTAAATGGAGAACCCCACGTTCTTGTCAAGTAGCTTTGGGTAAGGATTTCTATTATAGGGATATACAGGTAGTTACTGAAGATGAATATAGCTCTCATGTATCTAAATTATTTGATATTGACGCAACTAAACAATATCAATCTGAATCTTCCTGTTCTCCTGGTGAAAAGCCCGAGGTGGAAGTTCATTTTTTACAACATGTAAACCCTTTTGTTCCAAACGGCATAGTAGTGTATTGGACCCCACGGCAGACAAATCATTTTTTTATTGTGGAAAGTATAAATAACGATATATCACCTTCTTTTGATTGTACAGTCGATAATTTTTGTATATCTAGTTTTTCAAAAGATACAAAAAAAATTGATACAGAAAAATATCTAAAAACAACAAAAGCAATATATGTTTGTGATAATAACAAAATCATTGAATCGCCAGAGCTGTTAATAACTATTGAACCTGATTAACTTTTCAACATTGCTTAATTCCAATGCCAAGTCTCAAGTCATATTAAACGCAATGTAAAAGCTAGAATACATACTGGAAAATCTTGATAAAATAACTATTAATTATTTTAGGAGATTTTTTATGTATAGAATTACAGGTCAACCAATTAATTTAAGATATATTGCAACATCAATAAAGCAAGACATTCAATTATCGGAGC
>CANFGS010000044.1 GCA_947446595.1 Neisseriaceae bacterium
GCTCCGATAATTGAATGTCTTGCTTTATTGATGTTGCAATATATCTTAAATTAATTGGTTGACCTGTAATTCTATACATAAAAAATCTCCTAAAATAATTAATAGTTATTTTATCAAGATTTTCCAGTATCTATTCTAGCTTTTACAACAGCACAATAGTTAATTTCTTGTTCGGTTTAAGTTACTTATTAAAGACTGTAACCACAACCTCAGTGTGATTATAACGAACTAATTTATCATCTTTTTGATGTATATGACTTAATTCTACGGGAAATTTTGTTTGATTGATTATCTTATTTTGTATCTTAATTGCTAGAGTATTATTTTCATCATAACTGATTATTATTTTACTAACATTACCTTTTGTAATTGATTCTATAATCTGATTGACTTTTTTTGTACTATAAGTCTCAAAAAACACGGGATACCAACCACCAATCTTAACAGGCATACCAGCACTTGGCTTTACATCATTTGCATTTGCAACCACTGGTATAACATTAACTACTATCAATAAAATAATAAAAAACAATTTTTTAATTTTAATCCCCTCCATTATTATTAGTGATTATACTATATTGGTAGAAAGAATGACTTAAATTTGCACAATATAGATTTTTAAGCTATAATCACTCATGTTAAACTATTTCAAACTTATTTAAAATATGAATCCATTAATACTTGATACCATATCCAACTACGACTCTCCAATAATTATTGCTCTTGATTTTGATAATGAAAAAGAAGTATTAAACTTGCTTAGCCAATTAAGTCCTGACTTATGTAAGCTAAAAATCGGTAAAGAATTATTTACCTCAACTGGCACAAAGCTTGTTGAAAAGCTTGTTGTTAGTGGCTATAAGGTATTTTTAGATCTAAAATTCCACGACATACCAAATACAACCTATAAAGCCTGTAAAGCAGCAGCCAATCTTGGAGTATGGATGACTAATGTACACGCTAGTGGTGGGCAAAAAATGCTAGAAATGGCAAAACAAGGAATCGATGAAGCTGGAACTGATACTATATTAATTGCAGTTACAACACTAACATCAATGTCACAGGAAGAACTATATCAAATTGGTGTCAAAGAAAATATAACCACTCATGTTACTAATTTAGCTAAATTAAGTTACAATAGCGGCTTAGATGGTGTAGTATGCTCTGCCCATGAAGCAAAACACATAAAAACAGAAATTACTCAGGAGTTTTTGACAGTTTGCCCTGGTATTCGTCTAACTTTAGACAAAACCGATGACCAAACGCGAATCATGACACCAGAGCTAGCAATTTCAAACCAAGTTGATTATATGGTAATTGGTCGCCCTATTACTAAGGCTCCAAATCCACGGCAGCAACTAATTGAAATACTTTCAAGAATAAAACGCTAAATCAAGCTCATCGTCCAGCCATTCGCGATCTTTTATTTTTAGTTTATCACGTATTGTAGCTTTGATTGTTTTATAGTATTGTTTTAACTGAGCTTTTTCTTCAAAACTCAACATCTTCATATCAATTAGTTTTTTGTCATAAGGTACTAATGTTAAATTTTGTAGCTCATAAAATGGGCCATAATCAGACGCTAATGCTCTTGGCGCTGTTACTTCACTAACAAGACATAGGTTTTCTATTCGAACACCATGTGATCCATCAATATATACTCCAGGTTCATTACTAACTATCATACCTGGCAATAAAGGCACACCAGAATGAGCAGTAGATATTCTTTGTGGTCCCTCATGTACACATAAAAAACTTCCAACTCCATGACCCGTACCGTGTCGATAATTAAGAAACTCACTCCAAAGAGGACTTCTAGCAAGAGTATCCAAATGTTCTCCACAAGTACCATGAGGAAATACCGCACGTCCAAGTGCCAAATGTCCTTTTAGTACCAAAGTATAATGGCGTTTTTGTTCTTTAGTAGGTTCGCCTAAATGAATTGTTCTAGTTATATCCGTTGTACCGTCGAGATATTGCCCTCCAGAATCAACCAGGTATAAATTAGAATCATCAATTGTTTTAACCGTAGCATCTGTAGCACGATAGTGTATAACAGCCCCATTGGATGCAAAACCACTAATAGTTGCAAAGCTAAGCCCCATTAAACCCTCCTGTTCATGCCTGAAAGCCTCGAGTTTATCAGCTGCTGATATTTCATCAATTCCATATTTCCAGGTTTTATTAACCCATGATAAAAAATTAATTACTGCAACCGCATCTTTAATATGAGCATTTTTTGTTCCATTAATTTCAACACTATTTTTACAAGCCTTTTTGTGAATTATTGGCGAAACGCCAAATACTATGGTTGCTTTATCTGATATCTTGGAAAACATTGCATAATTAGCAGTTTTGTCATCAAGAAAAATACTAGATTTTATCTTAGCTAAATGTTCACCAAATTTTTCATATGCTTCAACTGTAACACCTGATTGTGCTAATATATCTTGTGCTTCATTACTAACTTTTTCTTTATCAATAAATAACCATGATTTATCTTGTGAAATTATTGCATAACTAATTACTAGTGGATTATATTCAATATCCGCACCTCTAATATTAAATAGCCAAGCAATTTCATCAAGTGCATTTAATGCTAAATAATCAATATTATTATTTTTTAGGTAATTACTAACCATAGAAGTACGAGTATCTATTGTCTCACCAGTATATTTAATATCTAATAGAAAAGATTTTGATGTTGGCATAGCCAATACTTCACCAAGCTTTTGTTTACATTTATCAACTAGATTATCTTCGATAAATACCAATTCCCCATCTAAATCATCCATTACTCTTCTAAGACTATTAGCTTTAACAATTGATATAAGCTCTGGATCAATGCCAAGACGTTTATTTTGTCCATTTGTAGCTAACCAAGCTGGTACTTCTGGTACAAAACCAGATTGTTTCATTAAAGTAAAGTGTTTACTATCTAATTGATTTTCTGCCTGTAAGAAATAGCGTCCATCAGTCCATAAATAAGCATGTTCTAGCGTAACTACAACTTCTCCAGCAGAGCCAGTAAAGCCACTAATCCAACTTCTACGTTCGAAACATTCTGGCACATATTCGCTATTATGAGCATCAATTGAAGGTATTATGTATATATCAATTTTTTGAGCAATCATCTCTTGGCGAAGTAGCTCTAAGCGCTTAGTTATATTATTTTGTATCATTATTTTCCTAAAGAATATTTAATTTCTTGTCCCGTCACTACAATGCATTATTAGAACAAGGGCATGGATCCCAGCCTTCGCTGGGATGACATCTAAATGTTATTTTGTACTCTTCTACGTCATCCCGAACCAAAACTATTTGCTGCTTCGTCACGAGCTTGGGATCCATGCCCCAAAATATAAGTTACCTTGAACTAAAGTCTATCATCCTATTGATTGCTACTAATGCCCTATCCATCGTATCTTGACTTAAATAGTCAATCACCACCCCACCTGTTTGGTTCTGAGCTTTTTTTACCGCTTCAACAGTATTTAATTTCATATACGGACATGAATTACATTTACATCCTGTGTATATTGGAGCTTGTCTGATATCCAAATCTGGTCTTGCATTTTTCATATTATATAAGATACCATCTTCAGTTGCAACCAATATTACAGCATCAGATACTCCACTATAGTTTTTTACCCAATGAAGTAACCCTGCAGTTGAACCAATGTAATCAGACTGTTTTAAAACAGGTAATGGACTCTCAGGATGGGCAATGAGGTATTTTTGATTAGTAATGGTCGCAAATAATTCGTCAAGTGCTTGTTTATTAAATTTATCATGTACTTCACACACTGCTGACCATAATGGCATATCATAGCCATATTGGAAGTTTAGATAAGCTCCCATATTCCGATCAGGGGAATAGATTACCTTCTTTCCTTGACTATGGATATGGGATATTATATCGTCAACATTTCTAGAGGTAACAGTCCAGTCAGCTAGTGCCTTATGTTCGGCTGATGAATTAATATACGCAACATGCACATAATCTGGGTATGATTCACGCCATTTCTTTAATTCATTAATATCAGTCATAGTAACTAATGAACATGTAGAACTTAAATCTGGAAGGATAACTTTAGATTTTGGATTAATCATCTTGGCAGTTTCTGCCATAAATCTAACCCCTGCTAAAACTATCACATCAGCATCAGACTCTTTGGCAAACAACGCCAGATCAAGACTATCTCCCACCCTATCAGCCATTTGCTGCACTTCAGGAATAGTATAATAATGTGCCAATGTCAAAACTTTAGTCATTTATAATCTCAAAACATTTACAAGTACTATATTATACCATATCGCACATGTGATTTTCCGCATACGCAAAATTACAAATCATTCTTATAAGATATCATCAATACTCATTAATTGGACATTACCACCTGTTGCTGTAGTATTTATACTAACAGTTCGTTCAGTTACTAGCAAATCCAAATTATAATTAGCATTATCTTTTTCAACAATCTTAAGAGTCAAACATCCATCACGTTTTGCTAGAGTTCGAGATAACTCATTAATTCCTTCATAATCTTTAGCTACCAGTGCTATATTAATAAAATCATGATAATTTTTTAGTTCACCAATACTGGAATCGCCCAATAACACCACATTAAAGACATCAGTACAAAATTCTTTTGGTAGTACAACATCATTACCAGTAGCATAAGCACAAATAATCTGCAGCGCATAACTAAGAGTATCATTTGCAAAACAGGCAACCATCCCACGCCCAACAAAAAACATGAAATTTCTCTCACCAGTAGGTCCAGGTAATTCAATTTGGCGCGTTAACATCGACTCATTACGAATTTTTTCGGAATAATCATATAATACCTGCTGCTCTTCCTTATTAAATCCACATTTTTCAAGCATTGCTACAAAAGTATCTAGTTTGGTAAATTTATAATCTTTAGTAACAAAATTCTCAAGTGGATGGCTATTGGTATTTACTAATCTATATAGATAAAATGGCCCACCAGCTTTTGGCCCGGTACCAGACAAACCTTCCCCACCAAAAGGCTGCACCCCAACAACTGCACCTACTGTATTTCGATTAATATAGATATTACCAGCTTTAATATTTTCATAGACCTTAGATGCCGTAGCTTCTATACGACTGTGTAACCCCTGAGTTAGACCATATCCTGAAGAGTTAATCTCATCAATTACTTTATCTAATTCTTCCCCACTAAATCTAATTACATGAATAACTGGCCCAAACACTTCACGCTTAAGTTCACTAATACTACCTATTTCTATAAGAGTTGGAGTTACATAAATACCATCATCACATTCACTACAAATTGGTGTTTGATAAAACATTCGTGCTGTATGTTTCATTTTATCAATATGTTTTAGCAAAGTAGTTTGTGCATTTTTATCAATTACGGGCCCTACATCAGTCGCTAAACTAGTAGGACTACCAACCTTCAATTCATCCATCGCACCTTTTAGCATTTCAAGAACTTTATCAGCTATATCAGCTTGAATGTATAAAACTCTTAAAGCAGAACATCTCTGCCCTGCACTATCGAAACCTGAAGTAATTACATCATTTACTACTTGTTCTGGTAAGCTACTTGAATCGACTATCATGGCATTTTGTCCACCAGTTTCAGCAATTAGTACTGATTCATAGTCTTTCTCAGATAGGTTTTGATTAATAGTCTTTGCTACCTCAGTTGAACCAGTGAAGATAACTCCTTTGATATTATTATTCTTAGTTAATTCATTACCAACTGTACTACCAGAACCCGGCATAAACTGAAGTACATCGGTTGGAACTCCTACTTCATGAAATAGTTTAATAGCAAAAAAACCTATCAAACTTGTTTGATATGATGGTTTTGCAATAACACAGTTCCCTGAAGCAAGACAACTACTTACTTCACCCAAGAAAATAGCCAAAGGAAAATTCCATGGACTAATACACACAAATGTACCAATCGGGTGATGAATTTTATTATCAAATTCACAAATAACTTGATTGCCATAATAACGACAAAAATCTACAGCTTCTCTAACTTCACTAATAGCATTAGACAACGTCTTTCCAGCTTCACGAACCAGTAGATTTAGTAACTCAAAATAATTATCTTCTAATTTATCCGCCATTTTTAGTAATAATTTACCACGTACAACTGGAGATGTTGATGACCATTTAGGAAATGCAACTACTGCATTGTTAAGTGCAACTTCAATATCCTCAATTTCGGCTTTTATTACCGATCCAACCTTATCTTTGAGACTAGAAGGACTATATACTTCATTTTTAGTACGATTATTAAAGTCTGATAGCGTTGGTACTAATGGATGAGCTAAATAATCATTAGCTAAAAACTTATTTAATTCATCTTGAAGATTATGTAGAGTTATTTCATCACTTAGATCAATTCCTTTAGAGTTAATCCGTCCATTGGGATAGATAAATGCTGGTTTTTTAAAGTGTGGGTTTGATTCACCATTTGCAAGTTTAGCTTGAACAATCGGGCTTTGTATCAATATCTCAATTGGTATTTCTTTATCAACTATTTGATGTACAAAAGATGAATTTGCACCATTTTCAAGAAGCCTACGTACCAAATACGCCAAAAGTGTTTCATGAGTACCAACTGGTGCATAAACACGACAAGTGATATTTAGATTTTTATCTCCAACAATATTATCGTACAATGTCTCACCCATACCGTATAAACACTGAAATTCATATTGCTTACCCTCTCCCATATAATAAACAGTAGCTAGAGTATGGGCATTATGAGTAGCAAATAAAGGATATATCGTATCTTGATAGCTAAATAACTTACTTGCACATGCTAGATAAGATAAGTCAGTATAAAACTTACGCGTAAATACTGGATAATCATTTTGCCCATCTACTTGAGCCTTTTTAATTTCACTATCCCAATATGCACCTTTTACTAAACGCACCATTATTGTAGAGCCAAATTCTTTTGCTAAGTTTGCAACATAGTCAATTACATAAGGAGCACGTTTTTGATAAGCCTGAATTACAAATCCAATACCTTCAAAACCTGCTAAATATTTATCTTTGGTAAGCATCTCTAGTAGTTCTAGAGAAACCTCTAGTCTCTCAGTCTCCTCAGCATCAATAAATAAACCAATTTGATACTCTTTGGCAAGTACATATAACTCCCTTAATCGTGGATATAATTCCTCTATCACACGAGTATGTTGAGAGCGTTGATAGCGTGGGTGAATTGCTGATAATTTAACTGAAATCCCTGGACCTTTATGAACACCTCGTTTATTATTTGCCTGTCCAACTTGTATTATCGAATTTTTATAGCTTTCCATATAACGCTTTGCATCAGCTTCATTAACTGCCGCCTCACCTAGCATATCATAAGAAAATTGATAACCAATAGCTTCTTTCTTTATTGAAGCCTTGAGCGCTTCGTCTATTGTCTCACCCATCACAAACTGGTTTCCCATAAGCCTAACACCAGCTGCAACTGAAGCCCTTATAATTGGTTCTCCACCTTTAGCAATTAAGCGTAATAGCACATTACTTAAGTTATTATTATCAAAAGAACCAACTAGTTTACCAGTTATTAAAAGCCCCCAACTAGCTGCATTAACAAATGTATTTTCTGTATGTACATGACTTTTCCAGTCACCCTTAGCAATTTTATCGCGAATTAATTTATCACGGGTCAGATTATCAGGTATTCGAAGAAGGCTCTCAGCCAAACACATAAGAGCGATACCCTCACTATTTGAGAGTTTAAACTCTTGCATTAATGCGTCAACTCCACGCCCTTTTACCCTAGAATTACGGACTTTAGTCACCAAATCACGAGCTAGATTACTAGATTTAGCAAATACCTCATCAGAGATATTTAGACTATTTAATAGACTCTCTACACATTTTTTTTCTTCAGTACGATAATGATTACTAATTTGTGTTTTTAATTGGTTTTGAGTTTTAGTGTATAAATTATACATTAGTGCTATTCCTTAAAAATTCGCTATTTATCAGCTATATAACCCTAGAACAATATTGACAATATCTTTAGATGTGAAGCTTTTGTAAGCTATTATACCATAAAAAAATAAATTATAAGTTAGTTATCAGCTTTATGTAAGAGCCAAGTACATACTGGAAAATCATTTTATATTTATTAAGCTACTATTTTAACATTTTTGGTAAGCTCCAAGTGATATTCAAATGGCGTAAGTTTATTGTTAAATCGTTGATGTACTCGCTTCATGTTATACCAATGTAGA
>CANFGS010000045.1 GCA_947446595.1 Neisseriaceae bacterium
AAATGCGCTGGAAAGAAAGCGCTATTTCCCTAACCCGTTCCCAGATAACTTCTATACCGGCAGCTCAAAGAGCGAAGCCATTATCGGCGTTCGTGAAGCCAACTTCGCCTGGCAATGGGGCGACGCCCTGTTTATCGTTCTGGATCCATACTGGAACAAACCTGTTGCACCGGAGCAATCCGGCGACTGGAGCTCCACACTGGGCCGTGAACAGTATGAATGGCTGAAGAAGGCGCTCGAAACCAGCACCGCCAAATACAAATTTGTGTTCTCACATAACCTGATCGGCGGACTCAACATGGACGGCGCAATGCGCGGCGGTATCGAAGCAGCAAAGTACCTTGAATGGGGCGGCTACAATCTGGATAACACTTATGGTTTTGATAAGGCTCGTCCGGGCTGGGCCAAGCCAATCCACCAGTTACTGGTAGATAACAAAGCCACGATTTTCTTCCATGGTCATGACCACACTTACGCCAAGCAGGATCTCGATGGCATCGTGTATCAGGCAGGCCCTCAGCCTAGCGCATCCGGCACTGAATTGGGCGACCGTGGCAAACTTTACCACTATGACCACGGAACCGTACTTGGTGGCACCGGCTACATTCGCGTACGCGTCTCACCAGATGAGGTAAAGGCTGACTATGTGCAAACATGGATCAAGGAAACAGCAACCGAGAAGAACGCTATGGTTGCCGATAGCTACACCATCAAGGCTCGCAAGTAACATTACTTGCAACTGAAACTGGGCTGAAAAAGGCCGGAAGCATATGCTTCCGGCCTTTTTCTTTTTGGAATTGGCAATCGAAGTACATGGTTTGCGTACGTCCTTCATGGCGAATGAGCGAATACACATTTTGAAGACTGAAACCGATAATTCAATCGATTTAACAGAATCTCATGCCCTGATGTTCTGTTGAATCCATGTTGTACGAAACCAAGGATAAGGGTAAAAAGACCCCCACTATGAACATCATTGCCCGTGGTTTATTGACCATGATTGCCAGCATTTCCCTGGCAGGGCATTTCACCGCTCAGGCACAATCAAGCGCGTTCTCTGTGGGAGGCACTGCTACAGGGCTTGCTTCAGGCAAGTCGCTAACTTTACTGAATAATGGCAGCAATGCCCTTACAGTGAGCGCGAATGGCAGTTTTACTTTCACCAATCTGCAGAGCTCAGGAACCAGCTATAGCGTCACCGTTGCGATTCAGCCACTCGGTCAAATCTGCTCAGTGACCAATGGTACAGGCACCATTGTCAATGCCAGTATTGGCGACATCTCTGTTACTTGCACCAGCACATTTACTGTCAGCGGTTCTGTAACTGGTCTGACTGCAGCGGGTTTGGTTCTGAAATTGAATTCCACCAATCTGATTGTAGCCATTGGTGCAAGTTCGTTTAAATTCTCAACTGCGCTGACAACAGGTACGGCCTATGCTGTGACGGTAGGAATTCAACCAGTTGGGCAGACTTGCGCTATCAGCAACGGCTCCGGTGTTATCGCAGGCGCCAATGTGACAAACGTCGGAATTTCATGCAGCACCACTTTCACAGTTGGCGGGACAATAACAGGCCTTAATGCATCGGGACTGGTAATCAAGCTGAATGGAGGTACGAGTAAAATCGTTTCCGTCGGATCAACCACATTCAAATTTTCCACCGCCCTCACCACTGGCACCAGCTTTGCGGTCACGGTTAGTTCACAACCCAATGGTCAGGTTTGCCTCATATCCAATGGTTCAGGAACTATAGGCAGTGCAAATGTAACAAATGTCAGCATTATCTGTAATTCTACTCCTGTCATTTCCGGCATACCAGCAACCACAGCAACAACAGATAGCACATATACCTTTACGCCTTCTGCCACAGACGCTAATGGGGATCCACTTGGCTTCTCGATCATAAACAAGCCTGTATGGTCAATTTTCAATACGGCAAATGGCTCATTGACAGGCACACCGACAACAACAGGCACCTACCCAAATATCGGAATTTCAGTAAGTGACGGTATTTCATCGGCTGCACTTCCCGCATTCACAATAAGCGTAATACCCGGAGCAGGCAGCGTTGAACTGACCTGGACTAAACCAGATCAGAATATAGACGGATCTGCTCTATCTGATTTGATCGGTTACTCAATCTATTTCGGTACAGATGCTTCCAATCTCGACAGTTCAATCGGTATTCTGGGGGCCAACACTACCACTGCCACGATTTCAGGACTGGGCTCAGGAACAACGTACTATTTTGCCATTGCTTCCATTATTGCCTCTGGTGAAGAAAGCGATCCTTCACCGGAAGTAAGCGCCATTGTGAACTGATATAAGCCAAGCCTGATCTGCACTTACTTTATGGCAATTACCATCGAATCGGGCCCCACCAGATGCTCTACACGTGTTGAGGCAAACCCCGCTTCCTTCATCCATGAGGAGCAATCGCAAGCCGTGTAATCAAATCCACCAGGAGTCTCAATAAGCATATTCAGACTCATCATCAAACCAAATGCATTCTTTGAACGGTCATCATCAATAATGGCCTCATAGACAATCAGTGCACCACCCGCCGGTAAAGCATCAAAAGCCTTTTTGATCAGCATTTTCTTGGTTGGCAAATCCCAGTCATGCAGGATATGCCCCATCAACACCACATCGGCCTCTGGAATCCCCTGCTGGAAAAAATCGCCCGGATGGAATTTGAGACGGGAGCTGACTCCATTCGCTCTCGCATATTCTTCAAATATCGGAGCCACTTGCGGCAGGTCGAATCCGGTGCCATCCAGATGTGGATTAGCAAGAGCAATCTGCACAGCGAGATCACCCTGCGCCGTACCTACATCCACAAAGCTTTTATATTTAGACCATGGAAATATTTTAGCAATTGTCAGATTGGCACCATGACTGACACCCGTCATGGCACCAAGAAATTCCTTCAATCGTGCCGGATCGGAATACAGCGTTTCAAATAGACCGGCGGCACCTGATTTGGCTTCGTTCTGAGGCTTACCGGTTCGAAGCGCTTCGGTCAGATGACCCCAGAACGGATACAACCGGTGATTTGCCATCTCAAGAATGCCACCCACATAGGAAGGCTTTTTCCGGTCAAGAAACAGTTCTGTTTCTGGTGTATTGGCGTACATGTCATCTTTACGCTCAAGAAATCCCAGCGCCACCAAGGTATCAAAAAAGTCTCTTGCAGAACGCTGATGTAATCCAAGATCAGCACGCAGAGCTTCAAGGGATCGGGGGCCTTTAGCCAACACAGTGAACAAACCCAATTCAATTGCGCTTAAAAGAGACTTTGACGCCCAGAACGCGAGCCCCGTTTGTAAAATACTTTCCGGACTGAGGTGCTTAGTCATTTGAATCACCTTGATAATTTAAGAACGCAATCGATTCTTACCATCGGCAGATGGCTTTTAGTCATTACTCCGCCACATCATTTTTATAAGATAGTGATCTGATCTGTAACGCCTGTGTGATGATCGAGACTATCAGACACATATTCTGATCCGCAAGCCTTGGATCAACCTTGGAGCCTTCGATCAGATATGGAAGTCGGACACAGTCAGATCGACGTTAAGGCGGCTAAATGCCGTCACTACCAGACAGACATAGAATAATATTTAATGAGTCGCAACCTAAGCTTAACTATCCGGTTCATTCCCAATGCATACACAGGAAAAGCTAGCACATGCTATAGGCCTCCATAAGCAGGGCCTGCTTATGGAGGCTAAAGCAATGTATGAAAGCATCATTGCGGAAACCCCAGATCATGCAGATGCGTTACACCTTCTCGGCGTGGTAGCCGCACAATCCGGCAACCACCAGATTGCTGTCAGCCTGTTTACCAAGGCCATCTCCATACATCCAACTCACGCCTCGTTCCATATGAATCTTGGCAATGCCCTGCAAGAACTCAATCAACTTGATTCTGCCATTGCCAGCTTCGACAAAGCACTCAGCATCAATCCAGACATCGCTGAAGCCCATTTCAATCGTGGAAATGCACTTATAAAGCTCATGAGAATTGATGATGCCGTCACCAGCTTTGACCGGGCCATTTCTCTCAGGCCTGCGTTCACTGAAGCTCACTTCAACCGTGGTAATGCATTGCTGGCACTCAACAAACCTGAATTGGCTCTTGCTTGCTATGACACAACAATTCGCATCAGGCTCAATCACTACGAAGCATTTAACAATCGTGGCCACGCACTGAAAGCATTGCATCAGCCTGAAGAGGCGGCAAAAAGTTATTTACATGCCACCAGCATCAATCCCAGCTTCATGGATGCACATTTCAATGCCGGACTTACCCTCCAGGAGCTTAATAAGCTGACTGATGCAATTTCATGCTACGACAAGGTTATAGCCTTAAATCCAGATCACGCCATCGCCCATAACAACCGAGGTGTCGCCCTTCTTGGACTCAGTAAATTCGATGCCGCCATCGCCAGTTATGAAAAAGCAATCAGCATCAATCCGGACTATTCAGAAGCCCACTCGAATTTAGGCACTGCATTACAGGCAATCAATAAACCCGCTCATGCAGTAGCCTGCTTTGAACGATCATTCAATATCAACCCGGATCGTGAATATCTGTTTGGCATGCTGCTGCATACAAAGATGAAGATATGTGACTGGCGGGACTTGGATAGCCAGGTCGACTATATGACAAGGCTAATTAATGAATCAAAAAGGATTTCCCCATGCCTGCCTGTACTAAACCTGATCGACCAGTTATCTGTGCAGCGTAAAGCGGCGGAAATCTGGAGTAAAGATCAATACCCCAGAAATCCTGCACTGGGACCAATCGCAAAACGGGAACGATCACACAAGATCCGCATAGGGTATTTTTCGGCTGATTTCCGTCAACATCCTGTTTCCATTCTGCTCGCTGAACTGTTCGAGCTGCACAACAAGGATCAATTTGAATTAATCGCCTTTTCTTATGGCCCAGACAGTCAGGACGCAATGCGGCTTAGAATAAGGAATGCATTCAATCAATTCATTGATGTCAGAAACACTTCAGACAAACAGATCGCCGCCCTGTCGAGAGAGTTGAAGATTGATATTGCCGTGGATCTGGGCGGCCATACCACTGATTCAAGAGTCGGCATATTTTCATACAGAGCCGCCCCTATTCAGGTCAGCTACCTGGGCTATCCGGGTACCACAGGTACAGATTACATGGACTACCTTCTTGCAGATTCATTGCTGGTCACTGAGCAGGACTACAGCTACTACACAGAAAATATTGTCTGCTTGCCCAGCTATCAGCCGAATGACCGAACACGGGTAATTTCAGATAGAGCATTCACCCGGAGAGAGCTGAAGCTACCGGAATCAGGCTTTGTTTTTTGCTGCTTTAATGAGGTCTACAAAATTAGTCCGGCAGTATTCGGCAGCTGGATGAGAATATTGAAAGCAGTTCCTGGCAGCGTGCTTTGGTTACGATGCAATCACGCATCAGCAATTGAAAATCTACGTCGCGCAGCGCAAGAACGGGGAATTGAACCCACCCGTCTGATCTTTGCAGAACGCGTTCCAACTGTGGCCGAGCATTTAGCACGCCAGCAAATTGCAGATCTGTTTCTGGATACTCTGCCTTACAACGCCCACACCACGGCGAGCGATGCATTGTGGGCAGGATTGCCAATACTGACCCGAAAAGGAAAATCATTTACTGCCCGAGTAGCAGCCAGCGTGCTGACGGCCATTGGGTTACCCGAACTGATTACCGAAACCGAAGCAGAGTACGAAGCCATGGCAATTGATCTGGCCACCAATCCTGACAAGCTAAAGAACCTTAAATCAAGATTGAAACAGAACCGGCCTACCACACCGCTATTTGATAGTGAGCAGTACACCCGACACCTAGAGGCGGCATACAGCGCCATGTATGAACGTTATCTGGCTGATGAACCTGTAACTCATATCCGCAATATCAATAGCAGCAGCGACCCAACCACTTAGCATCAATAGTAAGATATGGTGACGGACATAGACTTCAGGAGCCACTCAGAATGGAACCTGCACGCTTTCAAGTATCTCAGGGCTTGCACTCACTACCCGTGAATCAGAACCGACTACAGCGGCCGCATCCAGCACATCCGACCCTGCCTTTACTCTGTAGTAAACAGTTCCAAGATGAGGAAATGCTTTAACCAGCTCCAGTGAATGGGCAGATGCAATTGCTTCAACATTGGCCATGTTGCTCAGCTTGACCTCCAGGGTGCCAAGCAGCAATCCAATTGTGTTAGTACGAGTATTCAGCACAGCAGGATAAACCACCCCCGCACCCGACGTAGACAGAGTGGCCGTCTGCCGTCCTCGTGAGGAACGAAACAATACGAATTCGCCTTTATTCTCAATGAAAGCACCAGAATCCGCACCCACAAGCGCCAACAGCTGATCTGCACTCTGGCCGTGTCTTTGGCGCTCTACTGCCAGCACGCCCGGAAGATGCTGATACTGCTCGCCATTTACGTTCGTTACCCTGCCACGCTCAAGACTATGGATCAGTGCCGCTCTCTGTTCTGCTGATGAGACTGCCATTTGCGCAATGCATGGCAGGTTGAGTAGCAACATACATGCGGCAATCATCCGGATTTTCATTGTACCCACCCTGAAATTAGCCCACATCTCAATGACCGTAGATACGAACCGACCAGCGGGTCAATGTTCCCGTATTGCCAGAGGCCACATCTACCAGCTTGATTGTCCATAGACCTGTGGCAGATTCACCATAAAAGGCGTTACTTAGCAATACCATATTTGAAAGATTTGCATTGGACGTGAACCCATCTGCTCCAGTTTTCAACACACTGCGTGTCCCGGAAGGCGAAACAAGCTCGATGGCAAGATCACCCGTATATGGATGCGGCGCTGACACCCTGATCTGCACACCCTCAACCACACTGACTGCCGGTACCGAAACATTTAAAGAACTGTTTACACCTGTAACGCTGTTATCTGGAATAGCCAAGGACATATTGGAACTGGCTATCCAGCCTGTATTGGCGAATGCACCCAAGTGCCCCAATGGATAATTGCGAGCAAGATCAACCGCAGCTTTTGCATCCACCACTCCGAACCCATAACGATTCTGATAATTGAATCCTGCAGCATTGGTTTTCCAGGCAGGCACTGCCTCATAGGATCCATTAGAAAGCGAAATGAACTTGGCTGGGAGATTCGACTCGGCTTTGACAGATGTCTTTGCAAGAATGTATTTCACATCGCGCCA
>CANFGS010000046.1 GCA_947446595.1 Neisseriaceae bacterium
ACAAGATTATAAACTAAGCATTTACCCTCTTTCTGTTTTATAGCTAAACCATTTATCTACAATCAATATAACAAAATATAAATAAATTTAATCTTTTGATAACTATCATGCTCATATTTGTCCGTTGCTTTTCATTATTGAATGAATCAATTACGACATAGTTAGTACTCATAAATGTTTATGTAAATCACATAGTATGTTGGCCACCATTTATAGCTATTTCAGCCCCAGTCATAAAGCTTGAGGCATCTGAAGCTATATAGCTCACTAACCCTGCTATATCTTCAGGAGTGCCTAAACGCCCAACCGGAATTCCTGCTATAATTTTGTTTCTAACTTCTTCAGGAACAGCCATTACCATTGCAGTTGCTATATAACCTGGTGCAATTGTATTTGCCGTAATACCTTTTTTAGCAACTTCTTGAGCTAATGCCATTGTGAATCCATGCACTCCTGATTTTGCAGCAGAATAATTAACTTGCCCAAACTGCCCTTTTTGCCCATTAATTGAAGAAATATTTATTATCCTACCAAACCCTTTTTCTAGCATATCATCAAGAACTGGTTTAGTCATATTAAATAAGCTGTTTAGATTAGTATTGATAACAGAATCCCACGAATCTTTAGTCATCTTTTTAAATTGCCCATCCCTTGTAATTCCAGCATTATTTACCAAAATATCTATAGCTCCTACTTCAGATTTTATCTTAGATACCATATTTACACATGAATCATAGTTTGAAACATCACAAATATAAGCTTTAAAATTAAAACCTTCAGCCTTAGTTGTATCTAAAAAGTTTTTGCATTTTTCTTCATTTCCTGAATAAGTAGTAACTACTGTATAACCATCTTTTGCTAATGATTTACACATTGCAATACCCAAACCACCCATTCCACCAGTAACTAAAGCAATTCTTGACATTTGATTAATCCTATAAACATGTTAATGCGAAATATACCCAAAATATGATATACTACTTACAGAACTACATTTTAAGGTATCTAAAAGTTTTTTATGTCATTAATTATTGTGCATCGCTTACTACAAGCTTTGGTTTTCCCTCCATTAAATTCAATATTAATAATGATTCTTGGATTACTACTATTACGATTCTTTCGTAAAACTGGCTTTACAATTCTAATTATTGGTATACTTTCACTATACATACAATCCCTACCCCTAACAGCTTATATACTTACTAAATCACGAGAGCTTCCTCCACTTGAAATGACTCAACTGAAGGCAAATGATGCTATTGTAGTCATCGGCGGTGGAGTAAACGGTAACGGGTTTGAATATGAATCAGGAATTAGCGTTAATAGAAACACATTAATACGCCTACAGTATACAGCATATCTTGCAAAAAAATATCCTAGGAAACTTATAGTTACTTCAGGTGGCTATACTGGTAAATTTCGCGAAGGCGACGTTATGAAATACATACTTGTAAACTCTTTTGGTGTAAAAAACCCAATACTTGTAGAAAACAACTCGCGAAACACCGATGAGAATGCGGAGTTCGTTGCAAAATTATTATTAGATAAAAACATACATAACATAATCTTAATAACAGAAGCATATCACATGAGAAGAGCAATGATGTTATTTAAGAAGTACGGCTTAAACCCAACAGCAGCTTCAACAAACTACTATAGTAATATAAACGCAACAACGCCTACTTTATCAATAATACCAAATGCTGGATCAATATTCCAAGTATCAACAATGTACCATGAAATTCTTGGTTACTTGGTATATAAGTAACTGAATTCACTATCAGTAAAACAGTTACTCATATTTTATGTGTATAGAGTTGTGGATAAGTTATTAATTACTGTTAGTAACATAATTTGATTATCATTATATAACCACCACCCCTAAGAGGTGCTATAATTTCTGCCTAATAAGATAGTTAACAAGATATAAAATATGTACCGAAAATTTAAAAAATATTTAATTCGTGCGTTTTCTCAATTAAAATCTAGAAATATACAGGCATTACTGTGTATGGATTTTATTTTGTTACCACTAGCTTTATTCACTTCAGTTTTACTTAGACTAGGTGGAAATTGGGATCATAAATTAGATCATCACTTATGGTTATTTCTAGCTCTTCCATTATGGACCATACCTATTTTTATTTATTTTGGTTTATATCGTGCAGTTCTAAAATATTTTGATGAAAAAGTGGTTGCTATTGTATTTTTTGGTGTTAGTCTGTCAGTACTAATTTTAGTTAATGTTATTCATTTCGGACAAATTTATTCATTCCCCAAAACTTCAATTATAATCTTCTGGATATTTGCCCTAGCTTATATTGGTGGTACTAGACTTGTTTTACGTGGTATTTTACGTAATTTCAGCTCTAGTAATAAAACCAATGTAGCTATTTATGGTGCAGGGACTGCCGGAGTACAAATTTGTATGGTACTTCAAAATGGTCGCGAATATAATCCAATAGCTTTTTTTGACGATGACAAAACCAAGTGGGGCTCGACAATTAAAGGAGTTACGGTTCATAACCCAATTTACCTAAACCGTATTATTAAAAGCAACAACATTCATCAACTTTTACTAGCAATTCCCTCAGCTACTAATTCACGTCGCCGTGAAATTATAAACCTAATCGAACCATTATCAATCCAAATAAAAACTTTACCAGGAATGTCAGATCTAATTAGTGGGCAAGTTACTATTAATGATATAAAAGAAGTTGAGATTGAGGATTTGCTTGGAAGAGAGGAAATACCTGCTAATATTGAATTACTACAAAATAATATCTTAGATAAAGTTGTTTTGGTAACTGGCGCTGGTGGCTCGATCGGTACTGAGCTTTCGCGCCAAATTGCAGCATTATATCCGCGATTATTAATTTTATTTGATGCTTCAGAATTCGCACTTTATACGATAGATAGGCAACTCAAACTAAACTTCCCCAATATACCCAAAATAGATATTTTAGGCTCAGTCACTGACAAAGCTCTTGTAGAATCAGTAATTAAGAATTATAAAGTAAATACTATATACCACGCCGCTGCTTATAAACACGTACCTATTGTTGAATTTAACCCCATATCTGGAATTAAAAATAATGTTATTGGAACATATGTAGTTGCAGCATCTGCTATGAAATATAACGTAGATACTATGGTATTAATTTCAACTGATAAAGCAGTTCGTCCAACTAATATAATGGGTGCTAGTAAAAGAATGGCTGAGATGGTACTTCAGGCATTTAATAGTAAAAGCACCCACACAATATTTACTATGGTTCGCTTTGGTAATGTACTTGGGTCATCAGGCTCGGTTGTGCCATTATTTAGAGAACAAATCAAACATGGCGGCCCTCTAACAGTTACCCACCCTAAAATAATTCGTTTTTTTATGACTATACCTGAAGCAGTAGAGCTAGTAATTCAAGCAAGTAATATGGCAGAAGGTGGGGAAGTATTTGTTTTAGATATGGGTGAACCTGTCAAAATAGTTGATTTAGCAACACGTATGATACATCTAAGTGGATTTAATTTAAAAAATGCTACTAACCCAGATGGTGATATAGAAATAAAATTTACAGGCCTTCGTCCTGGTGAAAAACTGTATGAAGAGCTTTTAATTGGCAACAATCCAACTAAAACTGAACACCCTCGGATTATGAAAGCTAATGAAGAATTTTTAGAGTATGACATTTTAGAACAACAAATAGACAACTTAAGCCAAAGCCTTAGGATATATAATACCGAGTTAGCCATACAAACATTAAAAGAACTGGTAACTGATTACTGTACCGTACAAGATTTTGAATAACTATAACTACTTATAATTGCCCATGACAAAAGGACAGGCCATGAAAAAAATATTACTTTATACCCTAATAGCTTTTGGAACTATAAATAATACGTATGCTAGCACTCACAAACATAAAAAACATCATAAACATAATAAAAGTCACACCACATCTAAAGTAGCATCAATTGCCTTAACCATGCCAAGTAATGAAATTAAAGGCTTAGACTCGTCAGCTCCTAGTGTTGAAATGTCCAAAATAGATATGCAATCAATTGCTAACCAACCACGCTTATATTCATATTCAGCTCTAGCAGTTGATGCTAACACGGGTGAGATATTAGTTAGTAAAAACCCGCATACCAAACTACCAATTGCTTCAATCTCCAAACTAATGACAGCTATGGTGTTACTTGATTCAGAAGCTAACCTTGATGAATACATCACCATATCTTCAGATGATATAGACACTCTAAAAAACACTTCTTCAAGACTTCAAGTTGGAATGCAATTAAGACGCCGCGATTTATTATTATTAGCTCTTATGTCATCAGAAAATAGAGCGGCATTTTCTCTAGGAAGAACTGCATACCCAGGTGGGATAAAAGTCTTTATCAAAAAAATGAATGAAAAAGCTCTATCTCTTGGAATGACTCACACCCAGTTTTATGACCCAACTGGCTTGACTAATTCAAATCAATCAACTGCAGAAGACCTTGCCAAAATGGTTCAGGCGGCTTTTGGTTATGATTTAATTCGAGCAGACACAACAACTAAAGGCGCTGATGTGCAATTAGGTAAAAACTATATTCATCATTATATGAATAGTGATGCTTTAGTTAGAGGTGGTAAATTACAGATTGCCCTATCTAAGACTGGGTTTATAAATGAAGCGGGGCATTGCTTGGTACTATATTCATTAGTTGGCAAACAGCCAATTATAATGGTATTTCTAAATAGTTCTGGTAAGAGTGGTAGATTGTTAGATGCTATTGCGGTTAAAAACTACGTGCAAAGTTAGATAGATATCTGATTTTCACTAATAAGATAATTGATAAAACCATCTATGGAACTCTTACAGATGGTTAATACATCATCAAAATCCTCTTGGGTTCCATAGTATGGGTCTGGTACATTATAGTCTACTGTTATAGTAGGGTCAAAACTTCTAAGTAAAAACACCTTATTTCTAGCAATTGTTTTATCCGTATTACTAATAACATCTTCGTAGTTTAGATGATCCATAACAAGTATATAATCATAGTATACCATATCGTCATTGCTAATCTGACGTGCCTTATGGTTAATCGCGATACCATGCTTTCTGGCAGCATCAATAGCACGCTCATCTGGCAATGACTCAACATGATATGCTGAAGTTCCACAAGAGTCTATTTCAAAATTAGCGCTTAAATTATGCTTATTAATATAATCAACAAGTACCGCCTCAGCAAGAGGCGAACGGCATATATTTCCGGTGCATACAAAAAGTATTTTTAGTTTTATCATAAGTATAATGTAATATTAATGAAGTGCTTATTGTAACAGATCCCCCAAAAAACATTCTAGTAAATTTTTGATAATTAAATTTGTCAAGCATTATCCTTCACTTCTAATAAATGCTACAATAATGCTATTGATTAAATTAATTAGGTTAAAATTTTTGATGTCAACACTTGTTATGCTATTACGCTTAGTATCTTTATTACTATTTAATGTTTTTTGTGTATTATTAGTAATTGTTTTTTATTATATATTGCCACATAATATCTGGATTCATTTTGTTAGAATGTGGGCTCTTGGTAATATAAAAATAATTGGCATACAGATTATTGATGATGGTAGCCAAAATCCATATATTGAAAAAAATGCTATGGTTATTGCTAATCATATTTCATGGCTTGATATTCCAATTCTATATACTAAACACTCCGTATCATTTATTGGACGAGCAGAAATGAAAAAATGGCCCCTAATAAGCTTACTAATTAAAAGTGGTGGGACAATTTTTATTAATCGCGAACGAAAGCGTGATCTAGTTCATATAAATAAGTTAGTAAGTACTGAGTTATTAAAAGGCGCTACTATTGGTTTATTTCCCGAAGGGAGAACAGGCAATGGCCTACAACTCCAATCTTTTAAACCATCATTGCTAGAGTCCACTATAATCGCCAAATCAACTATAATTCCATTAGTTATTCAATATCACACCTTGAATGGTAACATAACTACCAAAACAACTTATGAGGGTGATACTACTTTATGGCAATCAATAAAAAACTCATTATTACTAAACGGAATATTGGTTAAAATAACATCATTACCCCGAGTTAACGCTGGAGAATTTAATAATCGAGAAGAATTAGCACAGTTTTTGCATCAACAGATAAATAATTGTTTAATAGGAAACAACTCATGAACGAAATTAGTTTAAGCCAAAAGATTAAAGAAATCACCCAATTTTTACAAGCTAAAATTACTCATAAACCAGACATCGGACTTATTTTGGGTAGTGGGCTTGGTGACTTTGTAAATAATATTAGTAATAAAATAACTATCCCATACACTGAAATCCCTCATTTACCAAGAGCCTCAGCTCCTGGGCATGCTGGAAATTTAATTTTAGGGGCTATTGGCAACAAGCAGTTTATCACCATGCAAGGACGCTTTCACCTCTATGAAGGTCATTCACCACAAGACTCTACCATGCTAGTTCGAGTAATGAAAAACTTAGGCGTAGATACCTTATTTATCACGTGTGCAGCAGGATCACTAAATCGTGAGTATAATGCTGGTGAAATAATGCTAATCACCGATCATTTTGGATTTTTTGGTGCGTCTCCTCTAACTGGTGCTAATCTAGCTGAATTTGGCCCACGCTTCCCAGGTATGTTTGATATATATACACCAAATTTACAAAAAATTGCTCTTGATGTTGCAACAAAAGAACAAATCCGCCTCAATAAAGGAGTTTATGGAGTAATATCAGGCCCTGCTTATGCAACACGTACTGAACTTCAAGCCCTAATCAATAACGGCTGTGATGCTATTGGTATGTCAGTAACCCATGAAGCAACTGTTGCTGCTCACGCTGGTATGAAAATACTAGGTCTTGCAGCTCTTACAGATATGGCGCTACCCTACTCAACCCACCATGCTGATGAAAATGAAGTCATCGAGATGGGTAAGAAAATCAGCTTGAAATTTAAAGCACTAATAATGGGTATTATCAACCAAATTGTAAAAGCTAGAATACATACTGGAAAATCTTGATAAAATAACTATTAATTATTTTAGGAGATTTTTTATGTATAGAATTACAGGTCAACCAATTAATTTAAGATATATTGCAACATCAATAAAGCAAGACATTCAATTATCGGAG
>CANFGS010000047.1 GCA_947446595.1 Neisseriaceae bacterium
CTTCGTGATTGCTCCAGAAAATGGACAATGCATATTAGAGATTGGGAAATGGCACTAAATCAATTTATTATTAAATTCGACTTAGAGCTTTCTGAAATTAATAAAGGGTAACGAAAAAATGATTTACACAAAATTTCCGCCACCCTCTGGATATCACAAGTCTCGCACTTCACGGTAAAATTGGCGATACCGCTATCTTTTTATCTTGCTCCAATAACCTATAACGAAGCCTCTCGTTTTCTGCTAAGGCTTTATTTAAACGAGGCCTAAGCGTAGTGATTTCTTGTAGAGCACGTGCTAAAGTATATTGTTGATCCATAATTGCTACAAAATATTTTAATTACCGTTATATTAACATAAAACCCCTAGTTTGTATAGGGGCTGTGTAGTAACGGCTATGGAGCAACAAAAACTTAGTATTAAAGTTAAAAATAATTTTGCCGCATTAAAAGAGTTTTTGTTATCGAGCTAAAAATATTAAATCCCATACTCCATGCCCTAAGTTTATTCCGCGTTGTTCAAACTTAGTCAAAGGGCGGTATGAAGGGCGTTTTACAAACGTATTATCTGCTGATTGGTTCTGCAACTTTGGGTCTTGGTTTAGTATTTGCAACATATAAAGAGCATAATGTTCCCAGTCAGTAGCTAGATGAATATAGCCACTTGGTTTTAGTTTATTAGATATTAGATCTATAAATTCAGGCTGTATTATCCGACGTTTATGATGTTTTTTTTTGTGCCACGGGTCTGGGAAGTAGATATGAAATCCAGTAATGGAGTTATTAGGTATCATATCTTTAAGTACTTCAATAGCATCATGTTGAATAATTCGGATATTATTAACATCATGTTCTACCATAGACATAAGAAGTGTGCCAACGCCTGGGCCATGTACTTCAATTCCAAGGTAGTCATTGTCTGGGTTTTGTTTGGCAATCTGCCAAGTTGCAGCACCCATCCCAAAACCTATCTCAATTATTTTATCTTTTTTACTATCAAATGCGGCCTCCAAATCAACTTGAGTAGTTTGATATTTTAGTCCATATTTTGGGAGTAGGGTATTAATAGCATTTAATTGCCCAGAGGTGATTTTACCTTGGCGAAGTACAAAACTTTTTATATGACGAATTTTTTGCTGCATAATTTATCTTTCGTGTGTGTGATCCCATAACTATCTCAAGTATTTAAAGGGGTTATTCATTATCAAAGCAGTAGGCTTAGATTTATGCTCTTGCTCTAGAACCTTTTTAGGGCATGGATCCCAAACTCTATACGAACAGCAAAAGGTTCGTGTTTGGGATGACGCGGAATCACCATGCTCTTGCTCTAATTCTTCTTAAGTTTAATTTCGTCTAATATCATCTTAAATACCGGTAATACCGATATAAAGATCACCAATATAATAATTACTGATAAGTGCTCTTTTACAAAAGGTAGATTACCAAATAGATAACCACCACCTAGAAATATACTAACCCATAAAAACGAACCAACAAGGCTAAAACCAATAAATCTGCTATATTTCATATGTCCAACACCGGCAACAAATGGTGCGAAGGTGCGAACTAATGGTATGAAACGAGCAATAATTACGGTTTTTCTGCCATGGCGCTCGTAGAAATCATGGGTTTTATTTAGAATATCACGTCTAAATATCTTGGAGTTAGGGTTTTTAAATAATGCTTCACCTAGAAATTTACCAATCATGAAGTTACTGTTATCACCCAAAAATGCAGCAAAGAAAATCACAAAAGCTAAAATAGCAAAGTCTAAATGCCCACTAGCAGATAATCCACCCGCAACAAATAATAACGAGTCACCAGGTAGAAAAGGGGTAACCACAAGTCCAGTTTCGGCAAATATCACAAGAAATAAAATCACATAAAAGAAATTATGATATTGACTAACTACCTCGCCAAGATATTTATCAAGATGCAAAATTAGATGAATAAATTCCATGCTATGATCCTATCAAGTTAAAATTCTGATAATAATTAAACGACAGCTTCTTCTTTACGTTTTGGTGTTTTTACTAGGTTTACTCTATCAACCCCAAGCCACATAAGTAGAGGGGAAGCAACTAAAACTGACGAATAAATACCAAATAAAATACCAATAGTTAAGGCTAGAGCAAAATTATGTAAACTTGGGCCACCAAAGAATAACATTGATAATACCATCATCTCAGTGCATCCATGAGTGATTATTGTCCTACTCATTGTAGCGGTAATAGCATTATTGATGATAGCAGATACTGAGCCACCACGAATAGTTCTGAAGTTTTCACGAATTCTATCAAATACTACAACAGACTCATTCACCGAATAGCCAAGTACAGCAAGTATTGCAGCTAATACAGTTAGCGAAAACTCCCATTGGAAGAGGGCGAAGAAACCAAGAATAATTACAACATCATGCATATTAGCAATTATCGCTGCAACTGCAAAACGCCATTCAAAACGAATAGCAAGATATCCCATAATACCAATACATACAAAGAGTATAGCAAGTAAGCCATTAGTTACTAAATCTTGTCCTACTTGAGGGCCAATAAATTCAACACTTTTAAGTTGGGGATTAGGAGCTGCAGTACTAATTAAATTATATACTTCATTTGATAAGGTAGCTGAATTTGTACCATTTTTATTGGGTAAACGTATCATTAGATTATTGCTACTACCGATATTTTGTACTGTTGAAGCTTCTAAGTTGTTATTATTTAGAATAGTGCGGATTTTGTTTGAATCAACTGATTGTGAATATGATACTTCCATTAAAGTACCACCAGTGAATTCAACTGATAAGTTTAGTCCGCGCGAAAATAAGAAAAATATAGCTAAAATAAAAGTCAGTAACGAGATACTAGTTGTTACCTTGCCATACGACATAAAAGGTATATCTTTTTTTATCTTAAAAAATTCCATTGCTATATAACCCTTTATATATGTAATTTATGAATACGGCGATTAGCATATAATAATGCAACAATCCCGCGAGAAACTAATACAGCACTAAACATTGAAGTAAGTATCCCAAGACAATGTACTACAGCAAAGCCTTTTATCGGCCCAGATCCAAAAGCTAACAATGCAAGACCTGCTATAAGTGTTGTCACATTTGAATCAATAATAGTTGCCCAAGCATGTTCATAACCAGACTCTATTGCTATATGTGGCTTACGTCCATGGCGTAGTTCTTCTCGAATCCGCTCATTGATTAGGACGTTAGAGTCAATTGCCATACCAAGAGCTAGGGCAATTGCTGCAATCCCTGGTAGAGTAAGTGTTGCTTGAAGCATTGATAGAGCTGATATCAATAGAAGTAAATTAACCGCTAGAGAAATTACTGAAATCACCCCAAATACCTGGTAGTAGATAATAGTGAATAATGCAATAGCGACAAACCCCCACATTACTGAGTGAAAGCCCTTAGCAATGTTTTCGCGACCCAGAGATGGGCCAACTGTGCGTTCTTCAACTATATTCATAGGTGCTGCTAATGAACCAGAGCGAAGTAATAATGCGGTATCGTTAGCTTGTTCGGTAGTCATAGCCCCAGAGATCTGTACTTGCCCACCGCCAATTTCGGTTCTGATAACAGGGGCGGTTACTACTTCACTTTTGCCATTATCAACTAATATCATAGCCATACGCTTACCGATATTTTCTCCAGTTACTTGTTTAAATATAGAAGATCCATTACCATCAAGGCGTATATTTACTGAAGGGCTACCGTTTTCATCAAACCCTGGTTGAGCATCAGTAATATTGTCTCCTGTTAGCTCTACGTCTTTTTTAACCAAAATCTTGGTTATAGTACCATTTGGTCCTATATCATCAAGAAGCACTTGATTGCTTGGAACATTACCAGCTATAGCAGCACTCCTATCGCTTTGGTCATCATTAACCATTCTAACTTCAAGGGTAGCTGTACGACCTAGAATGTCTTTGGCGCGTGCGGTATCTTGTAGTCCGGGTAATTCAACCATTATGCGATTAGCGCCTTCTTGTTGGATAATTGGTTCTGCAACGCCTAGTTCATTAACACGGTTATGTAAAATCAACATATTTTGTTTTACAGCAGCTTCTTTGATTTTATCCATTTCTGCTGGTGAAATAATAGCTTTTAGATTACCATTACCATCTTCACTAAGAGCTATATTGGGTAAATCTTTTTTTAGTAAAGCTGCAGCATCAGATGCTGATGCTAAATCACGAAACTGAATTACAATGCTATTATCGTTAATATTAACTGCACCAAATCTAGTTTGATTATTACGAAGAGTACGTTTAACGTCGCTAGCATATTTATCAAGCGTTTTTTTAATAGCAGCATTCATGTCGACTTCTAACAGTAAATGAACCCCACCTCTTAAGTCTAGTCCAAAGAACATTGGATTAGCATTAATTTTGCTTAAGAAATTTGGACTTCTGGATACTAGATTAAGTGCTACAATGTAACTATCCCCCAGTTGTTTTTGGATAATGTCCCGAGCTTTTAGTTGACTATCAGTATCATTAAACTTTAGTTTCAACATTTTGCCATCAAAAATTTCACCACTAGGAGTTAGATCATTGCTAGCTAGATTAGCTTCAATAGAGCTAAGCGTACTCGTATCAATAGCACTTGTCGCATGTGGGTTTGATATTTGTACAGCGGGAACTTCACTATAAAAATTTGGGATTGTATATATTAGACCTATAATTACTGAAAGAGTAATTAGTAGGTATTTCCAAAGAGGGTATTTTGTCATATTAAATGCTGCTTATTAATTATTGTTGTACTTTATCTAAAGTACCTTTTTCAACTTTAGATCCGACTGTTGATTTTTGTACGCTGATAATAACATTGTTAGCGATTTCTAATAGCACAAATTGTTCAGCAACTTTATTAACGCGTCCTAAGATTCCACCGTTAGTCATAACTTCATCACCTTTTTGTAGCTCTGCTACCATTAGGCTATGTGCTTTAGCTTTTTTTTGTTGTGGGCGAATTAGTAAAAACCAGAATAATACAAAAATAACCAACATGGGTAAAAATTGCATAATATTAAAACCACCAGGAGTTGGAGCTGTTGTACCAGCTGCAAAAGCGCTAGGAATAAGAGACATTGTATAAACCTTTCGTTAAAAAATAAATTTGAAATATCCAGATTATTATCAGGATATATTTAGTAAGTATAGTATTATAATACATTTATCATTTGCGTTCCCATTTATCCACAATAGCCGCAGATAGAGCATTACCAAAAACGCTTGTTGCAGTATATCCCATATCCGTAAAACTTGCTATTGGGAATATGACATACATTGCCGTTTCTGGGATTCCCATAGCTGCAAGTGTTGCAGCTATTATCACTAGAGATGCTCTTGATACTCCGGCAATTCCTTTAGAGGTAATCATTAGGGTTAAAATCATTATTGCAGTTTGGGAGTTTGTGAAATGATAACCATGTAACTGAATGATAAACATTAGCGCAAACACACAGTTGATTATTGATCCAATAAGATTAAAGGAATAACCTAGAGGAATAACAAAACCTACTGTCTCAGCATGAGCTCCAAATTCTTTTAGTTCTTCAAGTACCCGAGGAAGTACAGATTCGGAAGAGGTTGTAGAAAAAGCAATACCTAGACTATCGGCAATAGTTTTTATTAGGCGAAATAGATCTTTTTTAAGTATTATATAACCAATAACTAATAAAACCGCCCAAAGTATAGCTAAAGCTAAGTAGAATTCAAGTAAGTATAGCGCATATGAAGATAATACTCCAAGCCCATTTTGTACAATCATTGCACATACTGAACAAAAAACTGCAATTGGAGCAAGACGCATCACATAGTCAGTTACTTTAAAAATAAGTTTCCCAAACATTTCAAATATATTAAACAATGGCTCAACTGATTTTCCAAGAGATACTCCTGCAACCCCTAAGAATACTGAAAAAACCACGATATGGATAATTTGATTTTTGGCAAAGCTATCCATAATTGCTGAAGGGACAACTTCGTTTAGAAATGATTTGAGATTTATGCCATTAGCAATATTGGGAGTACTAGATATGGTATTATTAAGAATCCCAGCTAAAGCAATACCAGGCTTAAATATTTCAGCAATCGTATATCCAATGATAACTGCAATAAATGTACCGATAATAAATACAATAATTGATTTTAGAAATAAGCGTCCTAGAGCGCTTGCATCACTTAGCTTGGAAATACCAACTACTAAAGTTGTGAACACTAAAGGTGCAATAATCATTTTGATTAAACGCATAAAAAGACCGGATATGGTATTTAGAAATTCTGCTATATTAACTAGTAGCTCTTGGTTAGATGTGCTGAGCCTTATAATCTCACCGATAATCAACCCAGCAATTAAAGCAAAAAATACGTACATTCCTATGCCAAATTTTTTGTTCATTTTTTGCCTACTCCCGAATCATTCTATACGCTTCAGGCTCAATTATACCGTATTTTAATTTGTGTAAATGTGTAAATGTATTTGTATTACTGTAAAAGCTAGAATACATACTGGAAAATCTTGATAAAATAACTATTAATTATTTTAGGAGATTTTTTATGTATAGAATTACAGGTCAACCAATTAATTTAAGATATATTGCAACATCAATAAAGCAAGACATTCAATTATCGGAGCA
>CANFGS010000048.1 GCA_947446595.1 Neisseriaceae bacterium
ATACATACGTATGATATACTTCTTCAGGTATAAGCCAGATGTCCCACATTTATTGATTGTTTTGATTGTTAAAGATCTTCTTTTTTCTTCTCAACTTTCTTTGAAGCGAGATCGGTATTATATACATGACTTATTACAAATGTCAAAACTAATTAGCTATTATTTCTTGTATATTTTCTAGTTAATTTAATAAATACAAATATAACAGTATATTAATTTTTTAAATATTATATAAATATTTTTTATTATTAGCGTTTTTTGATTATTATTTATTTCAATTTAAATACTAATATCCTATATGTTATTATATCTTAGAAAATTTATAGTATATTAATAATATTATTATAAAACAATCTTGTAGTTATTAATAATATATCAATATTTATCTAATAACTATATTAAATTAAACTATAACAAATAGTTATATTAATTACAACTATGTGATTAATTTTTGTATATTGTAATAATAATTGTTAGTAATTTTTTATAATAATCATTAATTGTGTATAACTAATTATTGTTAACATAGTTTAATTAAGTTATTAACAATCATATGTTAGTAATATAATAATGTATTGATAAATTTTTAGTAGTTATATAAATGATATTAAAATCAGCTATTATTAATACAAAACTAGGTAAGATAGTTATAATTGCTGATGAAAATTATATTTATCTATTAGAGTTTACAGATCTTCATAATCTAGAGAGTGAAATTGAAATATTAAAATTCCATACTAAATCAAAAATAACTACAGGTAGAAATGATATAATAGATTTACTTGAAAACGAAATCAGACAATATTTTAATGGCAAATTAGATAAATTTACCGTACCATTAGAACTAATAGGTACAGAATTTCAACAAAGAGTTTGGAATGAATTATTACAAATACCAAAAGGAATAACGGTTTCATATATAGATATAGCAATTAAAATTGGTAAACTAAAATCATTTAGAGCTGTAGCTAATGCAAATGCTAGTAATAAAATAGCTATAATAATTCCTTGTCACAGAGTTATAAATGCTAATGGTAATCTATGTGGATATGCTAGTGGAATAAAACGTAAACAATGGTTGATTAATCATGAGAGTAATTTAATATGAATACAAATAGATGTAAATGGGCAACTAATGATCCATTATATATAGAATATCATGATAATGAATGGGGAATTCCTAAATATGATGATAAAGAGTTATTTGAACTGTTAATATTAGAAACTATGCAAGCTGGTCTTAGTTGGATAATAATTTTAAAGAAGCGTGAAAATTATAGACAATGTCTTGATAATTTTGATCCAGACAAAATTGCATTATATAATAAAGATAAAATAGAGTTATTATTATTAAACCCAGGAATTATTCGCAATCGACTAAAAGTTGAATCCATTATTAATAATGCAAAAGCATATTTAGTTATAAAAAAAGATTTTGATAGTTTTTCAGATTATATATGGAAGTTTGTTGACGGTAAACCTATAATAAATAATTGGGATACTCATGAACAAATCCCATCTTTTACAGATTTATCAAATAGATTATCAATAGATTTGAAAAAGCGTGGATTTAAATTTATAGGTAGTACAATTTGTTACGCTTTTATGCAAGCATCAGGAATGGTAAATGACCATACAACGAATTGTTTTTGCCATAATTCATTTAATATATAATTTGAATATAGTATAATATATACCAATAACACTTTGGTAACCATAAATGCAGTCTAATCTAAAAATACTAATTGTACGCTTGTCATCTCTTGGGGATATTATTCATACTTATCCTATGATCTATGATATTAAAAAAAACTTACCAGATGCTTCAATAGATTGGTTAGTTGATGAAAATTTTGTAGATTTAGTGAAGTTAAACCCATTAGTAGATAATATTGTTAGCATCCCTCTACGTAAATGGAAAAAAGATAAGTTATCGTTGTTTTCTAATTTTAGACAATGGCGCAAACAAACTAAAACGTATGATTATATTATAGACTCACAAGGGTTAATTAAAAGTGCCTTTTTAGCTAAATGCTTCAATGGTCATATTTATGGGCTTGGTAGAAATTCTATTCGCGAAAAATTAGCATGCTTTTTGTATAATAAACGCTTTGAAACTGGTAAGCAATTATTAGCTATTACAAAAAACCGAGTACTTGCTTCTATGATTTTTGGTTATAATATAGATACTGCTAATTTGGATTTTGGTCTATCAAACCTGATAACATTGGACAATGAGATAGCAAAACATTATGTTATTTTATTTCATGCTACCTCTAAAGAAAGTAAGAAGTATCCTAAAGAGTATTGGGCTAAATTAGCAGTATATCTTATTAATAATCATAATTTATCAGTTATACTACCATTTGGAAGCGAGCAAGAAAAAATTGAGGCTCTTGAGATAAAAGCACTTATTAACTCTGAGAATGTGCATGTGCCAGATAATGTTTTTGATTATGCCAAACTAACAGTGTTAATATCAAATGCGGAGTTTATATTCGGGGTTGATACAGGGTTAATGCATTTAGCCAATGCTCTAAATAAAAAACTAATTGCAATTTATGTTGATACTAATCCAGAAATGACTGGTATATTTGAATCTGATATCGCAAAAAATATTGGTAGTAAAAATGTAATCCCAGTAGTTAATGAGATAACCCAATTGTTTGAATCTATAATGAAAGTATAAAATGCGTTTTATTTATTCAATCTTAATATATATAATTGCCCCATTTATTCCACTATATTTAATAAAGCGCGCCAAAAAAAATCCAGATTATAAGTTATTTTGGAATGAACGTTTTGGGTTTAATTTACAAAATAAAACAAATCGCCCCATTATTTGGATTCATGCTGTATCAGTCGGTGAAACAAGAGCGGTAGCTAAATTAATTGAATTATTAGAGTTACAATATCCAAATTATCAAATTATGCTAACGCAAATGACGCCAACTGGTAGAAATACTGCTAAAGCATTATACCCAAATACCTATTTGCATTATTTACCTTACGATATGCCACATGCGGTTATTAATTTTTATAAAACTTTTAAACCAGCTATTGGCTTAATTATGGAAACTGAAATCTGGCCTAATTTAATTTATTATGCTCGAAAATTTCAAATACCTTTATTTTTGGTTAATGCGAGACTCTCAGATAGATCTTTTAGTTCATATTATAAAGCTCGTTTTATGATACGACCAGTATTAAACAATCTAGCAGGAATACTTTGTCAAGATACAAATACCAGCAATAACTTTAAACAACTTGGCTATAGCGGGAAATTAGATATTATGGGGAGTATCAAATTTGACCTAACGGTAGATAAAAGTAATTATGCCTTAGCTGATTTTTTAAAAGGTACAAATTTTACACGTAAAATTATAGCTTTTGGTTCAACTCGTGACGGGGAGGAGCAATTAATATTAGATGCTATGCCACACCAATTTGAACACCTACTTCTTATAATTCCACGCCACCCTGAAAGATTTTATGAAGTAGAACAAACACTTATAAATAGAAACCTAAAATATCAAAAAAGAAGTGCTAATGAAGCTCTGAAACCGGATACCCAGGTACTACTTGGAGATAGTTTGGGTGAAATATTTGCTTATTATATTATGTCTGATATGGTGGTTATGGGGGGTAGTTTTGAATCTCTAGGTGGACAAAATCTAATTGAGCCACTTTATTTACATAAACCTGTAATTTTTGGACCTTCAATGTATAATTTCATGCAAATATCAAAAGATGCTTTGAATATGGAGTGTGCTTTGCAAGTAAATAATATATCAGAGTGTTTTATTCTATTAAATAAATTATTAAAAGAATCAACCGAATATCAAAAATTATCTGAGAATTGTAGTACATTTATTTCTCGCTACCAAGGTGCTTCACAAATTATTATTGATCATATAGAAGCTTATCAATTATATAAATAAATCGATATCTATACTTTCTAAGTGTCCAAACCATAAATTATGATGCAAATATGTTAAGAGTGAGTCTAATCAACTATATGGATTTTTTGCATGTAATGTACTAAATTAATTATATATTATCTACACATCGCTGCTATAGCAAACTTTAAATCAAATAAATCAAATATATTTAATTAGAATATTGTCCTGTGAGTAAGTTTTATATTTTGATAAATGAAAAGGGTTGTTTTATGTTTTATGTTAGGTTAATATTTGGAGTTTTAATTTTATTTAGTGCTAATATTTATGCAGATGGAATGCAACAAGCAAAGATTTTGGAATCGCAGTCATTGGATTTGCCATTAAATAGCAGTGCTAGTATGAATCAGTTAATGAAAAAAAATATTGAATCGCAGAAACTAACAGCTTATTCCGGTGTAATTGGAACAGCCCCTAAGAGTTTTACAGTTTCAAGCGTAGGCGGTGCTTTTGAAATAGCTCCTAACAATCTCAGCACATATCAGTTTTTCTCTCAAACTTTGGCAAATGATGTCTACTATGAATTACGTTTAATTCAAAGAATTACATTTGATACTCCTAATCCAGCTATACCAGGTTTAAATGCTTCAGATGTGAGTAACCCATTAGGATATGGTATTACAGGGATTTTTGGTTATAATTTTCATCCTACAGATACAGCAAATATAACTCCTTTTATTCGCCTGCAGGCACAAAAAGATTGGAGTCCTGTATATTCAGATACACGGGGTGACCATATTAATTCTGTAAGTTATGTAGCTCAGTTGGGAGCTAAGTTTTCTTTTAAGGCAACTCCAGTATTTGCACCATATGTAACTTTACGTGGGGGATTGACATACAGTGAGGTAGATGGATCATTTCCTGGCGTCAAGGGAGCTCAAGATAATACGGGAATCTTAAATCAATATGTATTTGTTTATGAAATCGGCATGGCGACTAAAATTACTAAAAGTTTTGCTGTAATACCATATACTCAATCTACTAGCACTTTCAACTACCCAGATGCAGAATTAAATGCATCCATAGCTAGAGGTGGTTTAGGTCTGTCAAACACAGTTGGTTCTGTTCAACTTTATGGTCTGAAACTTAGTTATAATTGGTAACTTGCTTAAATTGGATCCCGGAAATTACTGCAGAAGGTGCCAATTAGAGTCATACGCTCTTACCAAGCAACGCTCAATTTTAGACCAAACGACTGAGATGTACCAGTTAATGATGATTGACCATTCCCACCAGATGCAAGTGATGTGCTTGCTTGAGAATCTGGGTAGTTGAATGTAGTCGTATATATCCAATATGGAATTAATGTTACATGTTCAGATACTTTAGTTCCTAATCCGATTTCATAATTTGTTACCCATTGTACAAGTGTTCCATCTGTAGGAGAGGTGACAGTAGCGCTTGGGTATGTTCCACTAAGAGTGTTATTTTGATATCCACCGTATAGGTTTATGTATGGCGAAAATGTAGGCGTTGCTTTAAATGCGAATTTACTACCTAATAAGAGCGCATATGTTCGTGAGTTTGTTTGATCTCCTTCTGTATCAACAAAAGAAACAGCCATATTTTGTTGTAAATTTACACGAACATATGGTGTAATATCAAAAGTAGGTGATGTATGCAAAGTATAACCTAACATTCCAGTAATCCCATATCCATTTGATGGTGCAATATCACCAACAGCAACCCCTGGAATATTTGGATTTGTAGTTGCATAGTTCTCACGGCCATATAGACGTACTTCATAATAAATATCATTAGATAATGTTTGAGTGTAGAAGCCATATACGTTGGTACCACTTGGAGTATTTTCAAAAGCGGCACCTGCGGCTGATACAGTATCATGTTTTGGTGCGGTACCTGGTAAGCCCAAGTACTGGCTTAATACTTGAGATTCTGTTTGTTTTGGTGCGTAACTAGTAGAAGCGGCTACATTATTATCTGCAAAAGCTGCATAACTAAATAAGCAGCTAGCTGCCACTAAATAAATCTTAAATTTCATTTTATAAATTGCCTTATATATTATTAAAAAACATTTAGAAACCAACATGAATTTTTGCATCAAGAATAACGCGATAACTATAAATTACATGTTATTTTTCCAAGAATGTATTCTATCATTTAGATTTTTTAGCATTATAAAAATATATTATAAGAGTAAGTTGTGAATAATAAAACAAATAAAAACAATATGATATATGTTAAGGTATAAACTATATCCGAGTTGAGTGCATGAATATAATATAATTAAAAATAAAATACTACCCCATAAAAATAGGGTATTGTAAATATACTACATCATATTTAGTGAGTGCTTGGTTACTTGGGTAAGGGATGTAAAAGCTAGAATACATACTGGAAAATCTTGATAAAATAACTATTAATTATTTTAGGAGATTTTTTATGTATAGAATTACAGGTCAACCAATTAATTTAAGATATATTGCAACATCAATAAAGCAAGACATTCAATTATCGGAGC
>CANFGS010000049.1 GCA_947446595.1 Neisseriaceae bacterium
ACATTGGTATAACATGAAGCGAGTACATCAACGATTTAACAATAAACTTACGCCATTTGAATATCACTTGGAGCTTACCAAAAATGTTAAAATAGTAGCTTAATAAATATAAAATGATTTTCCAGTATGTACTTGGCTCTTACAGTTTGAATATTTCACTAGATGAATTAGATGAACGTGGTATAATTCTAGTCATTAATTTTTTGAAAGACCCTTTAAATGAAAAAACTGTTATTTATTCTATCATCCATGATTAGTCTTACTTATGCAAATGAATGCGCTAATATTGATACAAAAACTAAAGAAATCATGTCAAAAAACCAAATCAATGGTATCGCAATTGCAATAATAAATCATGATAAAGTTGAATACTGTAACTATGGATATACTGATAAAATTAAAAAATCTCCAATTACTGATAAATCCATCTTTGAAATTGGTTCAGTTACCAAAACTTTTACTGCACAAATGGCTGGTATAGCAGCATCTGATAACAAATTAAATCTCGACACACCAGTTACAAAATACATCCCTGAACTAGCGGCAAATGAAAGTTATACTAAGATTAATAATAAAGAATTACTTAGTCATGTAGCAGGTTTACCATTTAAATACACCGACACTTTTACAGAGTCAGAATTATTAACTAGTGCAATACAAAATAAACCAGGCCACTCACCTGAGAGTTATTATCAGTATAGTAATCTTTCTATTACTTTAGCTTCTATTTCATTAACTAGAATTTATCATACCGACTATGAAAAGCTATTAAAAAAATTAGTACTAAACCCACTTGGCATGAAATACACTTCAATGAATGTTAGCGCTAAAAACCAAAATCTTATCGTAACTGGTTATGGTAAAGATAATAACCCAACAAAACTTATGACTATGGGTATAACTAGAAGCGCTGGTGGTTTGAAATCTAATACATATGATTTAGCTAAATATCTAAAACTCCAAATGAATAGAGAAAACTCACAGTCTAAAAATGCATTAGATATCATTCATAAAAACTATTACTGCTTATATAAAGATGGCACTTATCAACAATTAGCTTGGGAATATCATCCTATAAGTGCTTTATCTGAGAAATTCTTACCCGGTGCAAACTATGCAAATATACTAGAGCCACACGAAGTACAATCAACTTGTACCTCACCCGAAAAGGGCTTTATTGATAAAACAGGTAACTCACCTGGAATGAGTTCATATATTGGCTATATTAAAGGTCAAGATGTTGGAGTAGTTATTTTATCGAGTAAAGGCTACCAACCTGATGTAGTAAATTTAGGGCGCTATATACTTAAAACCATAAGCAATCAAAGCAAAAACCCTCTATAAAGAAATAATAATGACTTTAGTTTTAGGTATTGAGACTTCTTGTGACGAAACTGGTATAGCTATTTATTCAGATAGAGATGGATTAATAGCTAATACCTTATACTCTCAAATTGAATTACATAAACTCTATGGCGGAGTTGTACCAGAACTTGCTTCAAGAGATCATATTAAACGCATTATTCCCTTAATCGATGAAGCATTTACTGAAGCAAATATTTCAAAAACAGATATTGATGCTATTGCATATACTGTTGGACCAGGTCTAAATGGCGCACTTTTAGTTGGTGCAGGTGTTGCTACAGGATTAGCTTATAGCCTAAATAAACCAACTATACCCATCCACCATCTTGAAGGTCATTTACTTTCACCATTACTTGGAGAAAAACAACCCCAAACACCATTTATCGCACTACTAGTATCTGGTGGTCATAGCCAGATAATTTTGGTAGATAAAATAGGTAGCTATACCCTACTTGGTGATACACTTGATGATGCTGCGGGTGAAGCCTTTGATAAAACAGCTAAGATGCTTAGTTTACCATATCCAGGTGGAAAATATATTGCTGAATTAGCAGTAGCGGGAATTGAAGAATATCAGTTACCACGCCCTATGATACACACAGGTGATCTAAATATGAGTTTTTCTGGATTAAAAACTGCGGTATTAACTTATATAAATAAATTACCTAAGCCTCTAGATATGATAACCAAACAAAATATTGCCAAATCTATTGAAGAGTCGATAACTGATGTATTAGTTAAAAAATCATTACTTGCCGTAAAACAAACTGGTATAAAGAGACTTGTTGTGAGTGGGGGTGTAAGTAGTAATCTAAGCCTTAGAACGAAATTAAACAAGCAATCTGGGATTGAAGTTTTTTATCCACCGCTTAGTTTATGTACTGATAATGGTGCAATGATTGCATATGCAGGGTTTACTCGCTTTAAAAATGCCAAATTTGATTATAAGTTTGATGTTTTACCACGCTATGCTCTAACTAGTCTTAATAATACGTGATAGTAAATGTTACAACAAATTTTATCCCAAATATACCCATTAGATAAGTACAATATCATAATAGCTAATGGTGAATTTCCAAGTCATCCATTTATGCTTGAACTAATCAAAAATGCCAAAACATTAATTTGCTGCGATGGTGCAATACATAAACTATCAAGCCACCGTATCACCCCAGACTATATAATTGGCGATTGTGATTCTCTTCAAATACTAGAAGATGGTATCTTAAATGACCGTATTATAAAACTTCCTGACCAAAATACTAATGATCTAACTAAAGCGGTTGACTTTGCGTGCTTGGAATTACAATTAGATAATCTAATTATACTTGGTGCAACTGGACTTCGTGAAGATCATACTATTGCTAATATTGCACTTTTATCTGAGTATATAAACAAGGTAGATGAGATTTCAATTATCAGTGAATACGGTATTTTTACTGTGCATAACAAATCAACAAAGCTATCAACTATTCAAGGACAGCAAATATCATTTTTTACACTAGATCACGAGTCTTCAATTAGTTGTAATGAGCTTAAATGGTCACTAAAAAGCCACAAGTTCCGCAAATGGTACCAAGGAACTTTAAATGAAGCTACAAGTAACCATATTAACATCGAGATTGCAGGAACAATTATAGTTTACCGCACCTTCGAAATTAAAAAATAAGATACATTTTATAACATGGATCTTATTATGTTAAAATCAAACCTTAATTATAAAAATAAATATTAAAATTACTGTTTATCCATAGGAGTTAAAAGATTATGCCTTGGCTATGTTTATTTATTGCCGGTATCTGTGAAATAGGTTGGCCATTAGGCTTAAAAATGATTGAAGTATCACCACAACATAAAGTCATATATATAATATTGGCAGCTGTTTCTATCGTTTTATCTGGCTACTTACTATTTATTGCCCAAAAGTCTATTCCAATGGGTGCTGCATATGCTATCTGGACTGGAATTGGAGCAGCTGGTGCATTTATTGTTGGAATTGTTTTATTTAAGGATGCACTAAGTCTAATGCGCATAACATCTGTATTACTTATCATACTAGGTGTTATAGGCTTAAAACTTAGTGCCCATTAAAAAGTTACAAACTCTCCAGAGAATATTAATGCTTACTTATCTGCCAAAGACTCCAATAAAACGCCTAAGCCCATTTACATAAGGCATATAATTAGTATTTCCATAATGAAGGGTAGCTGCTAATTGTGAATTAGCTGGATTAGCTAAAACATAATTGCCTCGAACTCTCTCAAACAAATTATTTACTACACCAGTATCACGATACATCATTTGTAAAGACGGAGTTGCCAACCGAGTCCCAACCCCTGCTAAAATTGATGAAGTAGCACCAAATCCAAGTGCTTGATAAGCAGTAATAGTAATACTAGGAAACTCCAATCCACCATAACTTCCAACAGCATAAGCCGTGGCACATCCCATAGCACATACTCCAAATAGTGCAGTTGACCTCCAACCACTAATAGGAACCGCTTCCAACGATGGTATAGCACTTGCAGTGTCAGTAATTGCATTTTGAAGTTCCAAAGCAGCTCTACCATTGGCTATTAACGGTGGAAGTCCTCTAAGTGTTTTAATTGGACGTCTTATAAAATCAATAATAGGTTCACCAGAGCCAACAACAGTACCAGCTAAGCCTGTCAAGAATGATACTGTATTCCAACCACTAGAATTAGTCGCCTCACCTATATTACCTGTGGTACCAGATATAGCACCTAAAGCCCCGTTAACTGTTTTAATCACGGCACTACGACTAGCCGCAGTGGCAGCTTCACCTGAAATAGCTACCTCACCTGCCGCAGTGGCTGCCCCACCTTCTATTAGACCCAAAGCAGCCAGTGACGCCCCACCTGACCACATCATAGCTCCAACACCAATAGCAATTGCTACGGAATTAGCTAAGTAATCAGCCCATGCTGGAATATGCCCACTTGGATCAAGGTTATCAATAGGATCCCCATTACCAAAGTTGTATAAGTTGGCTACATTTACGGTATCGGCATTAATAAACCTCATTAATGTTGGACTATAAAACCTTGCTCTTAGATATACTAAGCCAGTATCAGTGTCGTTATATTCTCCATCCCATAAGATACTCTTAGTTGGTGATGTAGCACCATCTTCATTCATTATCGAACCATAGCCAGTATAGCTATAGCTATTACTTATTGCTCCTGATTCATCAAACATTCCAATGGTTGAATTACCAGCAGTTAAATAACTATTGCTACCATTACTATCAAATGAAGCTATAACACTACCACTAGTATCTAACATAAAGTTTGTTGCTGATAAGGTACTACTGGTAATGCCATCAACATGGCTATTATCATAATAGAAGTTGAGTATACTGGTATCGTGAGCCTGTTTGGTACTTAGCATACCATCAGCATAATAACCATAGCTACTAAGTAGTTGATTATGACTATCTGTTACTGATACTAATTGGTTTAGGCTATTATGGCTATAGATATTACCTTTATCATCAGTCTTCATATTACCAGCATTATCATAAGTTATGTGCTTACTTATATTATTGCTTTCTACATAAGTTAACTGATCTTTGTTATTATAAGTATATTTAATTACTGATCCATTATTGGTATAAGTTTTTACATTACTATCTTTATCATAGGTATAGACTTCAGTTACTGACTCAGGAGAATTAGCATATACTGTTGTAGCTTGCTTTAGGCGACTCATACTATCATATTGATAAGTCTTAGTAAGATTTAGATTCTGGCTTAATTGATCACTAGTGATTATTTCTTGTGTGGTTCTTTTCTCCGGATCTTTCTTATAAGTAACAGTAGTTATATGCCCCGCTTCATTAGTAGTATCACTAGCTATAGCACCCCAGCCATCATAGGTATAGGTATGTATTGTTTTAATACCATTAGGATTGGTAAGAATAGTACTTTTAAGCATTCCTTTCTTTCCCGCATTAGTGTTAGTATCATCATAGCTATAGATTAAGGTGCTACCATTAGTACTGATGCTTTGTATACGTCCTTGGCTATCTTCTATATAGTTAGTAGTAACACCTAGAGCGTTAGTCTTACTCTTTAGTAGTCCATTATCATAGTAGGTGTAAGTTACACTCTTACCATCAGGATAAGTTACCGTACTTAGTAGATTGGTTTTGGTATAGGTATAATGTATAGTACTATTTGGAATGCTTGAATTAGTTATACTAGTTACATTATGATTTGCATCATATTCTTTAGTAATAGTAACTCCAGATTTGGTTTGGGTTTTTTCATTTCCATCAGCATCATAGGTATAACTAGTAGTAGTTCCATCATAGTTAGTTGTTAGTGTTTTGATACT
>CANFGS010000050.1 GCA_947446595.1 Neisseriaceae bacterium
AATTGAAAACAGCCTAAATAACAGACCAAGAAAAGCACTTAAATTTAGAACCCCTAATGAGGTTGTAAATAAGTATTTGCAACGTATTTCAGTAAATATTGCTAAACGAAAAAAAATGGCTGTTGCATTTCATGCTTGAATCTACAATTCTGAATCAAAAATAATTGCAAAATGATGGTTAACTTGAATTAAAATATATGTTTCTTTTTAGTATATTCTACTTAGCAACGGAAAATTAATATGTTTCACAAAAAACTTATACTTGGAATTACGTGTTTTATTATTTTTTTATCAATGATACCCTTAGCTGGGTATAGCCTACTTCACTTTGGAACTATTTGTAACCCAAATGGCCCATGCCTTATCCCTGTGTGGTTTTATCCATTAATCTATGCACCATCAGGAGTGCTTTTTGCTGGACTAGCCCTAGTGTTTCGCGACCTATTGCAAAGGTGCTTAGGATTATATATTTCGTTATTCGCTGTAATACTAGGAACAGTTATTAGTTATATGTATGTGAGTCCCGAAATCGCTATTGCTGGTTCTATGGCATATTTAATTTCGGAGTTATCTGATACTATAGTTTACACATGTTTACAACGCTATAATTTAATTTTAGCAATTTTTATATCTTCGTCTCTCGGTTCAATCCTAGATTCAGTAATTTTCTTACACCTAGCTTTTCATAATTATGAATTTATATTAGGTCAAATAATTGGCAAAACTTGGATGGTTTTAATTGCAATTATATTAATAAAGCTTTCACGTAAATATATCGCAATTGCAAAATAAAGTTTCACTATCCCATATATAGTGTTAGAATTATCATAGTCACTACGGGAAAAATTATAATGTATATATTTGAAAATTATAAAAAAGACCTTGAACACCTTCCAGAGCTTACGAATGAAGAGTTTATGGCTCAGCAAATATGGGCTCTACAACATACTTTCAAAGATGAGCTTGCTGCTATCAAAAATAATAAATGTGAGTTCATAGCTTTCACAGAATCCACTAGCCAAAGAATTTAGCTTTACATCTGAGTTACTCGGAAAAACAGCAGCAAGGATTTCTTTTCTTTTTGAAAACACCAAGGTTTATTCTTCAATTAATAATCAAGAACAAAAAATCATTGCCGACGGCATTTCTACTGAAGCGTTATGGTTTAATAAGCATAATGGATTAATATCCATTTACACAGTATACAAAAAGCCTTTGATTAACCCATACACCAATGACATAGTCGGAATCTTTATAAACACGGTGAGATTTGTACCTAATTTATTAAGAATTATTTTACATGAACAAATACTACTTGGCGGAAAGAGTAATGCTGAATCGATGCAGCATGAATTAATGAATCTGGAATTGACCCCGCTCCAACAACAGTTGATTTTTTGCATACTAATTGGTTTCACTGCCAGAAAAGATATCACATCAATACTTAACCATCTTACTGGGGAGAAATATAATGAAATTAAAATTAAAAATACTCTTCAAGCATTATATATAAAATTTAATTGCAGTACCACTACTCAGCTTATTGACCTAATTATAAAAAGTCAAATAAAACTTAACCTCCCTGAACCCCTCTTAAAATCAGGATTTTTCACAACTTCAGGATCTTTTTTAAATTAGGAATTTAATTGGATATCCTACAGCTTACGCCATGTGGTTCCATTAGCAGTGTCTTCCAAAATAATACCTGAAGCCAATAAATCTTTTCGGATTTTGTCAGCAAGAGTAAAATCTCGAGAAACCTTGGCGGTTTTTCTTTCAACAATTAACCGCTCAATTTCTTGAGAGGCTAACGTGGCTCCTTGCTGCAAAAACTCCACAGGGTTTCGTGTCAATATACCAAGAATATTTGCAAGGCCAATTAAAAGCTTGGCATTAATAATATCACCACTAACATTTAATTCATTACAAATTTCAAAAACCACCCCAAGAGCTAAGGAAGTATTAAAATCATCATCCATAGCTATTTTGAAGCGTATCGCTCGCTTATCATTCCAATCAATGGTTATTTCACTACGATTTATGTTATCGGCAAATGGTTTTAAAGCTGTGTATAAGCGAGTCATTCCAGCTTTAGCATCATCAAGACTAGTTTGACTAAAATTAAGTGGGCTACGATAGTGAGTTTTTAGCATAAACAAGCGAACAACTTCTGCATCATGTAGTTTTAAAACATCGCGTAGCGTGAAAAAGTTGCCTAATGACTTAGACATTTTCTCATCATCAACATTTAAAAAACCATTATGCATCCAAAGATTGGCATATTTGCATGAATTGTGCGCCTCACTTTGTGCAATTTCATTCTCATGATGCGGAAACTGTAAATCCTGCCCCCCACCATGGATATCAAAATTAGCCCCCAGTAAATCCATCGCCATCGCCGAGCATTCAATATGCCACCCCGGACGCCCTCTACCAAAGGGTGAGTCCCAATATGGCTCATCTTCTTTAGCATGTTTCCATAGCACAAAATCGAGCGGATCTAGTTTACTTTGGTCAATCTCAACACGTTCACCCACATTTAATTCATCTAGCGACTTCCCTGATAGTTGCCCATAGTTTTCAAACTTACGTACCTTATAATATACATCCCCATTTGCGGCTAGATAAGCATAGTCTTTCTTAATCAAGCTCTCAATTACCGAAATCATGTGTGGGATATAATCTGTTGCCTTGGGCTGTATATCTGGTCGCATAACTCCAAGCTTATCGAAATCATCATGCATAAATTTGGTAAACCTATCAGTCAAACTAGTAATTGTCTCGTTATTTTCACTTGCACGATTAATTATTTTATCGTCAATATCAGTTATATTCTCAACAAATGTTACCTCATATCCTGAAGCAATAAACCAGCGCCTCACCATATCAAAAACTATAGCTTTTCTAGCATGCCCCAAATGACAATAGTCATATATAGTTTGACCACATATATACATTTTAACCGTATTTTTAGTTATTGGAATAAACTCTTCTTTTTTACGCGTAAAAGAATTATAAATCTGCATGTTTTTCTTTTCCCAAAACACAATAATAAAAACCATCTGCATACTCAGTTGGTAGGATATTTAATTCACTAATTTTCTTAACCATTGATAGTTGCTCAATAAAATACTCACAATTATCATGGTTTTCTTCTTTAAAGATGGAGCAAGTTATATAAACCAGTATTCCACCTGGTTTTAACAAAGCCCATAGATTTGATACAATTTTTCTTTGAGTACGAACAAATTGCGCGATATCTGATTGTTTACGGTGCAATTTAATATCAGGATTACGCTTCATTGTACCACTAGCTGTGCACGGTACATCCGCAACTATAAAATCATATTTTTTATTACCAGTCCAAGTCGCAGCATCAGCGTTAATTAGCGTTGCACTTAATTCCAAACGCTCCAAATTTTGTCTAACTTTATTAAGTCTTTCATTATCAATATCCATACTAGTTAGATTAATATTGCAATTTTCTAATAATTGGCAAGATTTCCCACCAGGAGCAGCACAAGCATCTAATACATCGTCTCCGTCATTAGGTTTTGCTATTTCAATTAGTTTCTGTGCACTTATATCCTGTATTGAAACATGACCTTCTTTAAACAAAGAAATCATTTCGATCTTCATTGAATTATTCAAGATAATTTTATTATCAATATAAGTATAGCTATCATTATCTAACTGTTTAATGTATTGATCAACCGATGTCTTACGTAAATTCACCCGAAGAGCTAGTTTGGGCTCTATCGAAGAGTTAGCCATAATCTCCAGATATTTTCTAGGGTATTCAGCTTTAAGTTTGCTAATCATCCAAATTGGAAAATTATATTTATACTCCGTCTTTGACTTTACAGCCTCAATAATAGAGTCTTTATTTCTAATAAACCCGCGAATTATTGCGTTAACAAAGCCCTTAAGTTTTACATCATCTGTAACTTCATAGGCCAGCTCAACCAAATCATTACTTATGGCATAGGCGGGTTTTTTAGTAAACTCGAGCTCATATATTCCAATATACAATATTGCAACAACCCTAATGTCTGATGGAGCATTTTTAACCATGTCTGCAATTATTGTTTTTATAATATAGTAATTACGAATCAATCCATAACTCACGTCTTTAATTTTACCAATATTATTTAGCTCTGAGATATTAGATGCAAAAGACTCATTAAGGTTCCGTCCATTAAGAACTTCGGTAATTATTTCTAATATTGTACGATAATCATTCATATTTGCTTGCTTATATATGTATTATATGGTTACTTATGGCCTCTAACTCACAAAAATGTTTCACGTGAAACATTTTATAATGAATTTTACCAGTAGTTTTCTACCGCCATATTACCTGGCTTCCCGCGCCTTGATATGGTCAAACCACGTTCTGCCAAAAGTTTACGCGTTTCATCTACCATCTCAGGATTACCACAAACCATAATCCGGCTATCAATTGCATTAATAGGTGTATTAAGATGCTCTTCCAATTTATTGTTTCTTAATAAATCAGTAACCCGACCATATAAATCAGCTCCTTGATTTTCCCTAGTGAGAAGCCTAACATACTTGAGCTTATCCTTAACCATATCACCATAAAACTCATGGGTATAAAAGCTATTTATTAATTCCTGATAGGTAAGTTCTTCTCCAACTCTTGCACAATGAACTAAAATTATCTTCTCGTACTGTTCCCATAAGTTAAACTCATACATAATAGAAATAAAGGGAGCAATACCCGTACCAGTTGATAACAACCATAAATGCTTACCATTTTCAAATCTATCCGTTGTTAATAGTCCATAATTTGTTTTATCTACAAATATTTTATCGCCAACTTTAAGGTTTTTTAGTATTTGAGTAAACTCACCATCTGGAACAATAATTGAATAAAACTCAAGCTCCTCATCATAATCAGCAGAGACTATAGAGTACGGGCGCCACACAACAGAACTATCGCTTTTAGTTACACCAAGCCTTGCAAACTGCCCTGGGATAAACTTAAACCCTTCATGTCTAGAAGCCCTAAAACTAAACAAATGATCTGTCCATGGTTTTAAATAGGTAATTTCTTCGATTGTATATTTATTTTCTTTAGCCGTCATCGCTAATCCTCTTAATAATCTTAAGTCTATATTATCTCATATATACCAAATAAATATCCAATCCCTTGTAAGAGCCAAGTACATACTGGAAAATCATTTTATATTTATTAAGCTACTATTTTAACATTTTTGGTAAGCTCCAAGTGATATTCAAATGGCGTAAGTTTATTGTTAAATCGTTGATGTACTCGCTTCATATTATACCAATGTAGA
>CANFGS010000051.1 GCA_947446595.1 Neisseriaceae bacterium
CATCACCCAATACGTTTTTCATATTGGCTACTTCACTAACATTAGCTGACATCAATTCAGCATGTTCAATATACCCATCTTTTGCATCGGTAACAATAAACTCTTTGTAACCAAAGAGAGACTGGCGACCTTTCTTAATCCATTTGGCATCTTTATCTAATTCAATATCAGATTATTGATCATTTGCTGTTAATTCTTTTAGTTGCGACTTGGTTCCAGAACTTAATGTATGCCACTGTTGAATTAATAGAACCTTAAACATTTGTGTATAATCATATGGAACTGTACCTGCAATTAGTACTCCACTTCTTTTACCCAGACTATTATCTAATAATTCAGAAATAGGTTCCCAATCAATTATACTTTCTATTTTTACCAGTAAATTATCAGGCTCTATCATGTGTGATAAAGCTTGCTCTAAAAATGACATAAAACCACCGCCTAAAACAGCATATTGCTCATATATATCAGAGAGTTATTATATCATATTCATGCTAATTTAGGTGGAATATGTTGCAGAGGTTTCAAGTTATGAAAGATCAAAACAATCAATATGTACAACTAAATAACTCTGGTGATATGAAAGCTATTAATATTGAAAATTATACAGTACAAAACACATTAATATCTAAAAAAGCAGGAAATTGGAGATCATTTCAACTCGGGAAGTTAAATTTTGATTATAGTCTTATAAACTATTGGAATGTCCAATAGAAAACGCCCATACAGTTTTGCTTGAAAAAGGTGCATCTTTGTTATATATACTTTGATTAAATTTAGAGCTTACATTTATGGCATTAGGAATATTTTGGGTTTCTAGACATATTCCAAAATATTTTTCTAAACAATACTGTCCATTTACTTGTTTATCAGGTACTAAGAAATTACTACTATATAAAACTATGGCTTGCGATGTTGTTGTAACTTCTAGGCTTCGACCACTAATAGGATCAAATAGTTTAGCTGCAATATCAGTAGTTGTATTTAAAATATAAGGATGGTCATATCCTCCTCCGACTACCTCTAACTGTTGATGCACATCATTTATATCTCTATCAATAGGTTTTAATTTTCTAAAATCAAATGGTGTATTTGAAACATCCAATACCTCACCTGTAAATAAACAGCTACTATCAACGCTACAAAATTTATCAGAATTAACCATTAGTTGATGCGATGAGGCAAGATTTTTACCACCAGAGAGATTAAAATAACTATGATTAGTTAGATTAATAAGAGTCTTTTCACTAGGTCTAGCTATGCAGTCTATGGTAAGTGTATAATCATCACTAATTCTATAGCTAATCTCAAACTCTACGCTACCAGGAAACCCTTCATCAAGTTCTTTGCTTGTATATGAGAGCTTGATACCATCAGGAAGAATACTTACTTCAAATATTTGTTTATCTAGGCCTCTATAACCGCCATGTAATGAGTGTCCGCTATTATTGGTACTAACTTGGCAGTCTACGCCATCAATACTAAATTTGCCATTAGCAATTCTTCCAGCATAGCGACCAACAATAGCACCCAAATAAGGAGTATTATCGATATAGTCATTTATATCATCATAATTTAGTACTATATTTTCAATTACCCCATTTATATCAGGAGTCCAAATACCAGTTATTATTGCACCATAATTAAGGATATCAACCTGAAAACCATTCTCAGCTATTAATGAATATTTATAGATATCTAAACCCAGAAAATTTGCAACCAATGTCTTTTTAATTTGCATAACGCTATCCCTACTTCAGCGTCTTGATAATTAACTTGGTAAATTCATGGAAAACTCCCAAAGCGACAATTGAGACTAAATAAATTCCAACAAACCATAATATTTTTTTATATTTAGTAGTGAATTTTTTCATCGACTTTTCCACCAAAAACTCTATATGCATAAGCAGTATAAAAAAGCAATAATGGTAACAATACCGCTGCGCCATATAGCATTAGAACAAATGCACCATCATCAACTTTGGCATCCAAATAAGTCATTTGATATGGAACAACATACGGTAAATCACTAATTATAAACCCAATATAAGCAATAACGTATATTCCAACTAAAGCCATAAATGGTAAATTTTCTATTTTATTCTTTACTGCAATAGCATGAGCTATCATTAGTAATACAACAACTATAGAAAACATTAGTATAAATTGAGGGTTATTTAGATGGAGCCTAGGACTATCAAATATTCCTATTGATGATGAAATCCCAACAAATAATACTGAAACAAGTAATACCCACTGTAGTAATGACGATACTCTAAAAAATTTATCTTGTAATTCCCCAACAGTTTTTTTCATTAACCGAGCAGAACCAAGCATAGTATAACCAACTATCAAAGCAAATATACAAAATATATTAAACCAATTAATTATTGATGGTACTACGATATCATGAGTTTGTGGATCAACAACAAATCCTTGCACATAGCTACCAACAATTAAACCTTGGGCTATCACAGCCATCAAAGAACCCGCAAAAAAACATTTCTCCCATACATGAACTGTCTTATTAGCTTTATGGATAAATTCAAATGATACTCCACGAAATAAAAGCCCAACAATTAATAGTATAAATGGTAGATACAAAGCACTCATCAAAACCCCAAAAGCATCAGGAAAACCCGCATAGATTGCAGCTCCAGCAAATACTAACCAAGTTTCATTGCCATCCCATACAGGTAGTACAGTTGATATCATAGTATCACGGTCTTTAGAGTTTCTAATCCATGGAAATAGCAAACCAAGCCCAAGAGTGAAGCCATCTAAGATAATATACATTATTATTACAAATGCAATAACTAAAAGCCATATAAAAGCATATGATATCATTTTATATCCTCTTTATCATGACCAAGAAAGCCAAAAGACTGCAATGCCTCTGTATCTTCAGGGCCTTTTTTGATGGTTTTATCTAAAAAATAAAAGTAAAAATATCCAAAGATGATTCCATAAATAACAATCATTAAACCAAAAGATACCATAACATCATGGGTAGATACATGTGATATTGCATCTGATGTCCTAATTAGATTATATACAGCCCACGGTTGACGCCCAACTTCAGCCGTAAACCAACCAGTTACTATGGCAATAAATCCCATAGGTGCCATAAACTGACTGATATATAACATTTTTTTGGAGTCATAGAGCTTTTTTCTAAGTAACATAAATACTGCACTTAGAGCATATAAAAGCATAAGTAATCCAATACCTACCATAGCTCTAAAGCTATAAAATACTATCCATGCCTCTGGTTGATCTTCTGGAGCTACGGATTTAAGCCCAACTATCTCACCATCTAGTTTATGCGTATTAATTAATGAAGCACCATATGGAATACCTATTTCAAAAAGATTTTTTTGTTCAGCGTTTGATGGCAGAGCCAACAATAACAATGGCGCTCCTTTCGTAGTATCCCAAACTCCTTCAATTGCTGCCGTTTTAAGTGGTTGGTGTTCATGAACATTAACCCCTGCTATATCACCAACAAAAATTTGTAGCGGTATAATTAGCATAACTACTATAATTGCTGAACTTAAACATTTTTTTGAAAAATCAATATAGCGATTACGTAGTAAGTAATAGGCACTAATACTAATAATAACAAATGATGTAGCCAAATAAGAAGAAAAAAGCATATGAATAAAGCGTGGTAATGTATATGGGCTAAATATAATACTTAGCCAATTAGTAGCTATAAATTTACCATCAACAACTTGGTACCCTACAGGATGTTGCATCCAAGAATTCGCTGATAAAATCCAGTATGCAGATAACGAAACCCCAACTGCAACCATAATAGTAGCTAGATAATGCAGCTTCTCCCCTACCTTATTCCAACCAAAAATAAGTATCCCTACAAAACCAGCTTCGATAAAAAAGGCACTTAGTACTTCAAATATAAATAGCGGCCCCAAAACCGAACCTACTTGTTTAGAAAACCCTGCCCAGTTGGTACCTAATTGAAACTCCATCACAATACCCGCTACAACACCCATACCAAACGTTAGGGCGAATATCTTAGTCCAAAACCTAATTATCTGATAATACAATGGATTTTTAGTTTTAAGCCATAGGCCTTCCATTACTACTAAAAACGTAACTATACCAATTGAGAAGGATGGGAATATAATATGAAAACTCATGGTAAAAGCAAACTGAAGTCTTGATAACATTTCTACATTAAACATAACATAAACCTATAACATTTTTTATTAACGTAATTTTACCACATATAAGCTCAAAATTGCTTCCGAAAGATTATTACTAAGGGTTGTAATCAGGAGTAATTAAGCAGCTCCAGATTTAAAGTATAAATTAATAATTGTAAAAGCTAGAATAGATACTGGAAAATCTTGATAAAATAACTATTAATTATTTTAGGAGATTTTTTATGTATAGAATTACAGGTCAACCAATTAATTTAAGATATATTGCAACATCAATAAAGCAAGACATTCAATTATCGGAGC
>CANFGS010000052.1 GCA_947446595.1 Neisseriaceae bacterium
GTCAAGCTGGATCTTGAATAGTTGTAACTGTCTGTGAGAACACTCAATAGATACGCGCAAAACTAACCTCCTATATAGAAGGTTTCAGCGTAGAGATATCACAAGGTAATAAATAGGGATGAAAGATGAATTGAGTGTAGGAAAGGAATGAAGCTTCCTACACTCCCCTAGCATCTATAAAGCTAATTAACTTTGTGAATCCGTATTGCGCCCTTGCGATACTTTCTTGCGCATGAATGCTGGCTTGACCGCCTCTTCACTCATGCAGAACAACACGGTGTCATTCAAATCCGCGGCACGGTTCTTGAGCTTGTCCGAGGAATACATTAATTCTTTTTCCATCGCCTCATGATCACGTCTTTCTAATAACGTCCGCAAGTAACGCACGGTTTCAGCTAACCAGGGATTCTCAGTAGAGCGCTCTTCTAACTTTCTCATTAAGCGCTCTACTGCTGACCAGTTACGGTCTCGCACAAATAAACGAGCCTCACGCTGTATATCAGCCGCCTCTACTTCATTAAAGCGCCGGGCAACGAGTTCATTTTCTTGCGCTAACTGGTAATCGGCCAGTGATACGACTCTGAGCTGTGGCAAGTTGACAGTAAATTCGTGCTGAATACCGGCTTTATCTTTTGCCAAGATGGTGCAACGAAGTACAGAGCCGTTATCTTGCAAGTGAATGACTTCTGACATCGATAAAGAAATCGCCATCCAGACTTCTGAGCCTTGGGCAATGGAGGGCAAACAATACTGACGTCCTGCATTTTGGACATAATCATTACGCACTCTAATTTGACCCATGTGGGTCAATAAAGGAGTTTCTAGATGAATGCGGACATCATGCCAAACTAGGTGAGTTAAGAAGCCTAATTCAGCATCAAAAGATTCAGCAAGGTCTTCTGCACGTTGGCCGTACCAACTATTACCCTGACCAGCTGTTGCAATTGCGGTCATGAGCTCTTCATTAAAGTCAAAGCCAATACCGACTGTTGAGGTTGTTACTCCAGCGCTAGCCAGCTCTCTTACCTGCTCATAGATCGCCTCCCTTTCTAGTAAGCCACGATTAGCTTGTCCATCAGATAACAAGATCACACGACTGACAACACCGTTCCCTGCTCTCGGCGCTAATGTTTCAGCGCCCTTAAGCCAGCCACCATGCAGATTGGTCATACCATCGGGATCAATACCATCTAGACGAATTGGCAATAAGGTTTTCGCTATGCGGACCGACATGGTCTCAAGCAAGACTTCTACCTGGTCGTCATAAATGACTACCGAGACCCAGTCGTCATCCTTAAGGCGGGAGAGCAAATCGAGGGCGCAGCGTTTTGCTTCATCGAGCTTGCCCCCATTCATAGAGCCTGAACGATCAATGACTAGGGATACGGCCAATTGAGCTCGGGTATTACCTTCAATTTCTTGCATGGGTGCACGCAGGCGCAGCAATATATCCAAGCTCTCACCTGAATTGCTGGCAAGCACGTCTTTGCGGGTATCTAGGACTACTTCTAATTGGTTTCCGTTAATCATGTTCTTTTCCTTTTCTCTCAGCCATCATGGCCATCAATTGATTTAATTTTTCTTGAATCTTTAAAAATTCATCTCGTCTTTCAAATCTTTCTTTCTCCATCGCATCACGCCATTGCGCTCGCTCTTCTAGCATCTCTAGTCGCATTCGCTCAAACTGCTGTTCAAATGCCAGCCGTTCTTTTTCAACCGAGAGAATTCTTTGGCTTAATAAGTCATGCATGCCATTCTTAATAGAGTCGTTTAGATCACTTACCTTTTGACCAAGCTGTTCCAAGCGATCTGATTCAGGGGCGCTTGTACTTGCTGGCGCAAATGAATTGAGGTCGACACTCATCGAGTCATAACTGGTTGCTTCAGATGCTGAAGGTTTAGCTGCAACTCGAATACGTGGACCGGTTGATGTAGCAGAAACACCCTTATTTAAGATGAGCCAATCTTCATCTTTGTGTTTTGCATCACTTGCTCTTGGTGAAGCAAATGAAGCAACCAAAAGTTCTGCCATATTGGGCTTGGTTTTATTCATGACCAATGCTTCGAGTTGACTAACTTCCAATGAAGCAAGGTAAGGGGCAACCTTTTGCATGGGGAAGCCGGCATCTACTAAAAAGCGTCCTGCCAAGAACTGCAAAAGATGTAAATAACCATACTCTGCATCTCGACCAATTCTTTTGGGTCTGTCTACTAGGCCTTCAGTGACGTAGTACCGCACCAAGCGCTCATTGATCTTCTCCAGATCTCCAGGCATCTGTAGGAATTGGGCGCACTGAGTAGCAACGGATGCCATTTCCACTGCATTTCCGCTAAAGCCCTGATATTGATTGATTAAAAAACCCATTCCACTCTCTCCCAGAAACACTAAAGACTATTAATGACACCTATTACTGTCAATATGACATCTTTAACTGGTGATGTCAATAGCCTAAATCAGCAAAAGAAGAGCTATTTATTGCCTTGAGATAACAGTAGATGGCGGGAGGCTCATTAGGTGAGCTTGAGGGTTTTTATTCTTGTCTCGTGAACTCTTTTTTAGAACATTTGGAGATAGCCATGAAATACCTCATCACCCTCTTTTTAATTGCTCAGGCCGTTTTATTGGTGCGCGGCGCCTGTGCTCAGGCCATTTATGGTCCAACGGGAAACTATCTGGGTTATAGCCAAACATCCCCCAGCGGTGTTACCAATGTCTATAACGCGACTGGTCAGAATGTTCAGTCGTATCAAGTCGATCACGGGCAGACTAATTTTTATAGCCCAGCTGGCGGCTATCAAAGCACGGCGACTACCCCGATTTATGCAGCGCCGAACACCACCATCAATACCCCACGCCAAGCACCGGTTGCACCTAGCGTGAAGGGCTGGTGATATGAACTGCTCATCCATTAATCACTAACAGGAGAAAACGATGAAATGCGTTAAAAAACTATTGGGATTTTGCACAGGCTTTCTGATTGCCAATGCCTGTATTGGCCAAGTCACGAGTTGGGATAACTCGCCTTTAAATTACAACAATAGCCCGCTCAATTACAACAATTCACCGCTCAATTACAACAATAGTCCGCTAAATTACAACAACTCACCTCTGAACTACAACTCTTCCAATGGGGTCTATGACAACAGTGGCAATCGCATTGGCTATCAAACCCAATCCCCTACTGGCGTGACCAATGTTTTTGATAACAATGGCAATCGCATTGGCTACTCTCCTGCAGGAGTGAAATAATGAAAACCTTCGAATATGAACTTGTCAAAATGGAGCCGGTAGAAACGGATTGCGACTCGGTTCAAGAAGTTTTAAATGAAAAAGGTGCTGAGGGCTTTCGCTTTGTAGGCATTCAAAAGCTATGGGCAAGAGATAGCGATTGGAATGCGATTCAGCGTAACTTTCTGGTTCTAGAAAAAGAAGTGGAAGAAGAGCTGTAATGAGCATTGTCAAAATTGTCTATCTCGATTTTGATGGAGTCTTGCATCCCAGCACTCCGATAGACAATGCTTTATTTTGTAGGGCACACCTACTAGAGAGCGTATTTGAAAACACCACTACCTCATCAGCAGTCTCCATTGTGATTTCCTCGAGCTGGCGCTTTACCCATTCACTAGCTAGTCTTAAAGCCAAGTTGCCTCACTTTCTAGCGCAAAGAGTCATAGATGTCACCGGCCCTGCAGTGATTGGTAAACATGCTCGCTATCAGGAGATCACGGCCCATGCCTACTCCAATGATGTTGTAGTGCAATGGCGCGCACTAGATGACTCCTATTGGGAATTTCCGAGCAACTGCCAAGAGCTCATTCGCTGTAATCCCAATACGGGCATTGGTCCTAAAGAACTAGCGCAGTTATCTAGCTGGCTACTGAACTAGTTAGCCACTAGAAAAATACCCCCTTCATACTTGAAGGGGGTGTTATCTGATTTAATGCAACAGCAGTTGATTCATACGCTTGACAAAACTGGCCGGATCATTGAGCTGACCGCCTTCAGCCAATAAGGCCTGGTCAAACAAGAGATTGGTCCAATCATCAAAATGCTGATCATCGCCTTTGAGTTTTGCTAGCAATGGATGCTCTGGATTAATCTCCAATATGGGCTTCATATCCGGGGCATTTTGTCCTGCTGCTTTGAGCATGCGTAGCAAGTTACCAGAGAGCTCATTCTCATCAGCAATCAAACACGCTGGAGAATCTGTTAAGCGGAAGGTCACACGCACATCCTTAACCTTTTCCTCCAAGACTTTTTTCATGCGCTCAACTAAGTCTTTGAACTGCTTCTCAGTCTGCTCATGCTCTTTCTTTTCTTTTTCATCACTCAGGCTTCCTAAATCGAGGCCGCCCTTGGCAACAGATGCCAACTGCTTGCCA
>CANFGS010000053.1 GCA_947446595.1 Neisseriaceae bacterium
AATCAGATCTGATGTCTGATTTGATTTCCTCCCTGTCTGCTGCCGATGTGCAGACCAAAGCAGTCATGCAGGTGGAGGATGTCGACGCGCAACAGATCAGCGCATTGCTGTTGCGTTTCGGGCTGCTGATGAAAATGGTCGATGCAGCGCAAACCATTCCCGGTTCATACTGGGGTGAAAGTGAAGCAGGATTGATCGGCAATCATATTTATTGCCGTACTGATACACCGTTGCAGTCACTGCTGCACGAGGCCTGTCACTTCATCTGCATGGATACGGAAAGACGTTCAGTCCTGAACAGGGATGCGGGTGGTGACTTCGATGAAGAGAATGCAGTGTGCTATCTGCAAATTATTCTGTCTGACGGCATAAGTGATTTCGGACGCGATCGTATGCTGGCTGATATGGATGCCTGGGGCTATACCTTCCGTCTCGGATCAGCTCGCGCCTGGTTTGAACAGGAAGCGGATGAAGCAAAGCAGTGGTTAAGGCAACGGGGAGTAATGGATAGTAAGGGACGTGTGACGTGGCGTTGTGTCAGGTAAGTTGGCGGTTTATTACTTTGTTGTGTATTAGTGCTGCTTATCCCGATCACAGGCTGTTTAATCTATTGTGGTTATGTTGGCAGCGGAAGATGATTTTGGGTGGAGTCTGATGATGAACGTGCGCAAACCAGTGCTGAACAGTATCGCTATATGCATGAGTCTGTTTTTCTGCCTGATATGTAATGCGCAAACACCTGCTGATAATGCTGTTAGCGCATCCAGTAAAAACCAGTCTGATATCACGGCGTTAGATACCGTTTATGTCTGGGGTAAGCGCCAGGCCGGCATTGGTGAGATTGAGTCTGCCAGTGAAGGGTCGGTGTCTTTTGGTGAGTTTGCAGATCGTCCTTTGTTGAGAACGGGAGAGATTGCTGAAGTAATTCCCGGACTTGCTGTAACCCAACATTCAGGGACGGGTAAAGCGAATCAGTATTTTTTGCGAGGCTTTAATTTAGATCACGGCACTGACTTTTCTGTATCTTTAGACGGAGTACCTCTTAATTTGCGAACCAATGCGCATGGGCAGGGGTATCTTGATCTTAACTTTCTGATTCCTGAGCTGATTGAAACTATTCAATATCGAAAGGGACCTTATTTTGCCGAAGTGGGGGACTTTTCTGCAGCGGGATCAGCCTCTTTCAGCAGTTTTACGCATGGGCCCGCGGATTTTGCTGCATTCACTTTGGGCGAGCACAGTTATGGCCGGTTGACAGCAGTCAAGTCGCTAAGTGATGCCACATTCGCTGCAGCAGACCTTACGACCTCAGATGGGCCATGGCTACATAGTGAAGGTTTGCGTAAAGGTAATCTGATGGTGCGCCATGCGGCTGGTGAGTGGGCCTTTACTGGTATTGCCTATTCCGCCAAATGGAACTCAACAGATCAAATTCCGTTGCGTGCTGTTGAAAATGGCTCGCTGTCCTCTCTGGGTAATGTTGATCCTTCGGATGGGGGTGAGACATCCCGTTTCCTGATATCAGCGCGCATGGAGGATGATGGTGGCATTGATGCTGTGCTCTATGCTCAGAAATACAAACTCAATCTTTGGTCTAATTTTACTTATTTTCTCGATAATCCGGTTCAGGGGGATCAGTTCAAACAGGCTGAAAACCGATGGATCACCGGAGGGTCCGTTCGTAAAAAGTGGAGTCCGGCGAGTAGTTTGTGGTCCTACCAGAGTGGTGCAGAAGCGCGCTACGACCGCATTGCTGCTATTGGTTTATACCGCACTCAGGAACGACAGGTGATATCCACGGACCGGGAAGATGGTGTACATCAAGGATCGATTGGACTCTGGAGTTCGGCTGACTGGAAGGCGTCCTCATGGCGCGGTAGGTTTGGAGTGCGTCTGGATGAGATGGGCGTGAATGTCGATTCAAATAATCCACTTAATTCCGGAACACGCTGGCAGGGTATTTTCAGTCCGAAAGCATCTGTCGCCTATCGTGCTGCTGATAGCCTCGAGTTTTATGCTGACCTCGGGCGTGGTTTTCACTCCAATGATGCGAGAGGTGCGGTGGCGTCAGTGGCGCCAGTTACAGGGGATCGTGTCGTGCCTGTAAATCTGTTCGTGCCTGCATGGGGCGGTGAGCTGGGGGCGCGTTGGGAGCAGAAACAGCTTTCTGCGAGTGTTTCTCTGTGGGGGCTGAAGCTTGATTCTGAACTGGTTTATTCGGGAGATGCCGGTGATACTGAAAGCACGAATGCTACAACGCGAACCGGCGCCGAATTGCTGGTGAACTGGACTCCGGTACACAAAATCAATATTGAAATGGCTGCTGCTGCCACCAAGGCACGATATGACAATGCTCCTCAGGCAGATCGCATACCTAATGCCATTGAATACATGATTACCGGTGGCGTGGCTGCTCAGCTCAGTCAGAGATCGTCCACAGAATTTACGTTGCGAAAGTTGGGGCCTGCGCCCCTGAGAGAAGATGATTCTGTTTCATCGTCGCCTTCTACGTTGGCTAATCTTCTTTATCGCTATCAGTTCGACCGAGCAAGTCTGACTATCGAAGTGCTCAATGTTTTTGATCGACATGATGATGACATCACTTATTACTACACTTCACGACTATCCAGTGAATCAAGTGGTGTGGATGATATTCACTTTCATCCCATGGAGCCACGTACTTTGAGGCTGGGTATAAAAGTGCCTTGGTAACAGAATTGGCTGGTTACTCAACAGTGTTGTGTGGCCTGAATCCAATCCACCGTTTGTATTGATATCATGGATGAATAGAGCTACAGCGTGCTCACGTACGTCGGCGAACAGGAGCAGGCGATTTATTCCTGCCACAGAGGCCAGCCGCCGCGCAAAGCAGTATTACCAGTTCCAATAAACTTGTTGCCCCACCACCGCCACCGCCCGTGCCCATATTTGCAGCGGGTGTTGTGGTTACGGGTTGCACCATTGCTGGGGTAGGCGTCGGGGCGCTGGTGCCAGTCGCGTTCCACGCCGGGATGGCCGGTGTGGCTTCCACCATCACGGTGTCATCCTTGATGGATGCAACGAAGCTGGTAAACCTCGAGTCCAGGTTTGTGATCAGATCATCCGTTGCCTGATTAAAGCCTTCGGCACTCCGTTCGCGCATGGCTTTAGCAATCCCGATAAATGTCGAGCTGCCTTTGATGCTGTTTTGTCCCACAGCGTGAAACAGCATGGTTCGTGAGGGTATGTCATACACGACGGCATCCATCATCGTACGGGTTTCGTTCTTTTCGCCTTTTACTACATACAAGCCGGCACCATACGTCACCAGATAGGTCAGTGACAGGCCACCGGAATCGGAGAATTGCACCTGGTCGTAGGACAGCAGTACAACCTGATTGATGCGGAAGCTGGCGCGTAACCTGTCGAGTTCATCAAAGCCGCCTTTCGGGTTGATGTAGTTGCCGGGAATGATTTCGATCGACTCGATGCCTTTTCGAGAGGCGAATTTCGTTGCCAGCCGTTGCAGCAGTTCCTGTTTCTGGTTTTCCGTGAAGGTTTCTCTGGTTGTAGAGCTGGCGGGTGCAAAGGCAAGGCCTACACGAACTGGAGTCTGTATTTTAACCGCCATTGCTGCACGCGCTTCGGTGCCTGCTGAGTAGAGGTATTCGAGCGCATTGCTGCGCTGGTTCAGTTGCTGACTGACGCAGCCGAAGCATGATGCTGCTGCAACACCGAGTAAAAGGATGCGGATGTTCATGGGCGACAAGTGTTGTCTGGTCACCTATGCAGGTACATTCGGTCTATTACCTATTGATTACGTGATCGTAAGTAATGAACAACATTATTCATGTTGATCGGTGTCATGCAGTCATCTTG
>CANFGS010000054.1 GCA_947446595.1 Neisseriaceae bacterium
AGCTTTTCTAACGTTATGTGGTTTCTTGGATTGCAATATCGGTACTACACCATGTTCTTTATAGTGCAAATAAAGTTTACGATAATGATAATAACTAGACTTACTCACATTAAATGCTTCTATAGCTACAGCATAACCATGCTTTATGCCAAACTCTGCAACTTTAATAATATGCAATGATTGCTCCGATAATTGAATGTCTTGCTTTATTGATGTTGCAATATATCTTAAATTAATTGCTTGACCTGTAATTCTATACATAAAAAATCTCCTAAAATAATTAATAGTTATTTTATCAAGATTTTCCAGTATCTATTCTAGCTTTTACAAATTTTTATTATGCCCGCATCAATTTATGTTACAATGTAACACTCTTGTATGTTTTATATTTTTAAATGAAAAGGATTATTATGTTAAAAAAAAGTTTGGCATGTGGTTTAGCTATTCTATCTATTGGACTTGCTAATGCTACTCCTATTAAGATTGTTGCAGCTGAGAATTTTTATGGTGAATTAGCAACTGAAATTGGTGGTAAAAACGTTGAAGTGCAAAGTATCATTACGAATCCTGATGCTGATCCACATTTATTTACAACATCTCCATCAATAAGTAAAGCTTTATCATCAGCTCAAATTATAATTTATAACGGTGCTGATTATGACCCATGGATGGAGCAATTATTAAAATCAATAAATAATAAAAATGTCATAGTAATTAATGTAGCTAATCTTATGGGGATTAAATCTGGGGCTAATCCACATATTTGGTATAAATTAGACACATTCCCAACATTGGCTAGAGAACTTACCAAACAAATAAAATCAATTAACCCAAAAGTACAAGTTGATTTAAACTTAAAACAGTTTTTAAAAGAAAACCAGCAAATAGCTGTAAAAGCTAATAGTATAAAAGTTAAACATAATGGTGTATCTGTAACTGCCACCGAACCAGTATTTGGATATATGGCTAGTGAGATGGGACTATCTATGCAAGGAATTGACTTTCAGTGGAAAATTATGAATGATACTGAGCCAAGCCCTCAAATGCTAGCCTCATATGAAGCGCTTCTTAAAGATCATAAAGTAAGTATTCTTTTCTATAACAAACAAGTAACTGATTCAACTACTAAAAACATCCTAAAACTTGCACAAGATAATAAGATTCAAATAGTAGGTGTAACTGAAACAATGCCTAAAAACACCAAAATCAACAAATGGTTATTAGATGAAATTAATGATACTAACAACGCTTTAAAAGCTAAATAAAAAACAGCACATCAAAGTTCTAACCACTCTTGGCGGGTAAAATCCCGCCATCATATACAAAAGCTCTACTTCATAAAACCATCTAAATAAGAACATGATACAATACAGGGTATTTAAGTTTTAGGGAATTTTTAATGGGGCACAAATTTTATACTTCAATTGACAAAATCATTCAATCAATTACTGATGATAAATTACTCAAAATTGAACGCATTATCAGCACCCCACAATCACCAAGCATAGCTCTATCTAATGGCAAAGAAATGCTTAATTTCTGCGCTAATAACTATTTAGGCTTGGCTGACGATCAAGAATTGATAAGTTCTGCAAAAACCGCCTTAGACGAGTATGGCTATGGAGCAGCATCAGTTCGTTTTATCTGTGGCACCCAAACTATTCATAAAGAACTAGAAAAATCAATAAGTGATTTCTTAGGTTATGAAGACACTATCCTTTATAGCTCATGTTTTGATGCTAATGGCGGCTTATTTGAAACATTACTTAGTGATGAAGATGCAATTATTTCTGATGAATTAAACCATGCTTCAATAATTGATGGGATTCGCTTATGTAAAGCCAAACGTTTTCGCTATAAAAACAACAACATGAAAGATCTCGAAGCACAATTAATTGCTGCTGATACTGCAGGTGCAAGATTTAAAATGATTGCAACTGATGGTGTATTTTCTATGGATGGAACTATAGCCAACCTAAAAGGAATATGTGATTTAGCTGATAAATATAATGCTATTGTTATGGTTGATGATTCACATGCAACGGGTTTTGTAGGTACTAATGGCCGTGGCACTCCTGAATTTTGCGGTGTTGAAGGCCGCATTGATATTATGACAAGTACTTTAGGTAAAGCTCTTGGTGGGGTTTCAGGTGGCTATATTAGTAGCCGGGAAAATGTAGTTAAACTACTGCGGAATAAATCACGTCCTTACTTATTTTCAAACTCCCTGGCACCAGTAATCACAGCAACTACAATTAAAGTATTAGAAAAGGTTAAACAATCAAATGCACTTCGTGAGCAGTTAGAACAAAATAAAAAACAATTTCGTGATGGTCTAAGTAAAGCAGGGTTTGATTTAATCCCTGGAGAGCACCCAATTATCCCAGTTATGTTGTATGAAGAAAAACTTGCTGTCACCTTTGCAGAAAAACTACTTGACCATGGAATATATGTAATTCCATTTTCATTCCCTGTAGTACCTAAAACTCTGGCTCGTATTAGAACCCAAATCTCTGCAAAACACACACCTGAACAAATAAATAAAGCAATTAAAGCTTTTACTGCGGTTGGTAAAGAGCTAGGAATAATAAAATAGTACCTAATTTAACTTAAGGAGATTAACAATGAAGGCTTTGATAAAAAGCAAACGCGAACCTGGAATTTGGATGGGTGAAGTTGAAAAACCCACTATTTTAGATAATGAAGTTTTAATTAAAATTAAAAAAACTGCTATTTGTGGGACAGATTTACACATTTACAAATGGGATGATTGGGCACAAAAAACTGTACCAACCCCAATGCATGTAGGTCATGAATTTGTTGGTGAGATTGTCGAAATTGGTAGGAATGTAACACAAAACCTTAAAGTCGGAGATCGTGTATCCGGTGAAGGACATATTGTATGTGGAATATGCCGCAACTGCCGTGCTGGTACATTTCATCTATGCCCAAATACCATTGGTGTTGGTGTTAATAGACCTGGTGCTTTTGCTGAGTTTTTAGCAATTCCAGCATTTAATGTATTTAAACTGCCGGATTATATCACTGATGATGTAGCTAGTATGCTTGACCCTTTTGGAAATGCAGTTCATACAGCACTATCATTTAATTTAATTGGTGAAGATGTTTTAATTACTGGAGCAGGTCCAATAGGTGCAATGGCTGTTGCAATTTGCAAAAAAGTTGGTGCAAAAAGTGTAATTATTACTGATGTTAATGATTACCGCTTAGATCTTGCTAAAAAAATGGGTGCTGATGCTACAGTTAATGTTAGTGATTGTAAAACCACCTTAGAAGTAGATACAAAAATTAGGACTGTTATGAATCAGCTTGGCATGGAAGAAGGCTTTGATGTTGGGCTTGAAATGTCTGGGATTGAATCTGCGATTCATTCAATGATTGATTTGATGATTAACGGTGGCAAAATAGCTATGCTTGGAATTAGTGGTAAAAATGTTACTATTGATTGGGATAAATTAGTATTTAAAGGTCTAACACTCAAAGGTATATATGGACGCGAGATGTTTGAAACTTGGTACAAAATGGTATCACTTGTAAAATCAGGGCTTAATGTTGAGCCAATAATCACTCACCGTCTGCCTGTAAAGGATTATCTAACTGGATTTGAGCTTATGAAATCAGGTGTTTGCGGTAAAGTAATTCTTGATTGGGAAAATATTTAGTAGAGTCTAGGACAACCAAATAAATGTAAAAGCTAGAATAGATACTGGAAAATCTTGATAAAATAACTATTAATTATTTTAGGAGATTTTTTATGTATAGAATTACAGGTCAACCAATTAATTTAAGATATATTGCAACATCAATAAAGCAAGACATTCAATTATCGGAGCA
>CANFGS010000055.1 GCA_947446595.1 Neisseriaceae bacterium
TCCGATAATTGAATGTCTTGCTTTATTGATGTTGCAATATATCTTAAATTAATTGGTTGACCTGTAATTCTATACATAAAAAATCTCCTAAAATAATTAATAGTTATTTTATCAAGATTTTCCAGTATCTATTCTAGCTTTTACACTTTATTAGCTTTATGCTAAAATACGCTTATATAAAACAATTTGAGGAAGCAAAATGGATGCAGTTCGGGAACAAATAGAAAAAGCATACGCTAATATAGCTGAAGTAAGAGCTGTAGACACAGATCTTACAAAAGCGGTAAAGTTGGTTATTGATACACTTGATTGTGGAGGTATTAGAGTTGCAGAAAATATTGGTGGATCATGGGTTACTCACGACTGGATCAAAAAAGCTATTTTACTTTCTTTTCGCCTGAATCAAAATAAAACCATTGATGCTGGATGGACCAAATTTCACGATAAAATAGATCTAAAATTTGATAGCTATTCCAATGAAATGTTTGCACGCGAGTCACTTCGTGTAGTACCACATGCCATTGTCAGAAAAGGCGCTCATATTGGTAAAAATACTATTTTAATGCCAAGTTTTGTAAATATTGGTGCTTATGTTGGTGATAATACTATGGTTGACACTTGGAGTACTGTTGGCTCTTGTGCCCAAATTGGTAATAATGTACATTTATCAGGTGGCGTTGGGATTGGTGGCGTATTAGAACCACTTCAAGCTAATCCTACAATTATTGAAGATAACTGCTTCATTGGTGCTCGTAGTGAAGTCGTAGAGGGTGTTATAATCGAAAGAGGCTCCGTTCTTAGTATGGGAGTGTTTATCAGTCAATCTACCGCAATTTATGATAGAGAAACTAAAAAAATTAGCTACGGACGTGTCCCAGCATACTCGGTAGTAGTACCAGGTAATATACCAAGTAAAGATGGTAGCCATTCACTATATGCTGCTATTATCGTCAAAAAAGTAGACGAGAAAACACGTTCTAAAGTATCTATTAACGAGTTACTTCGCGACTAATGATAAATATTATAGTTTACAAGCACCAAGTGCTTGTAAAAAACATTGATAATTCTATTACTCTGCCAGACACAATATCTGGCTTAAGTAATATTCTTATTCCAATTCATGTATCAAACACCCATTTTATTGCCACTATTAATGATGACGCTACTAATAATTTGGGAGATTTTTACTTTATTGGATTACGCCAAGCTCTTAACCATTTTAATCTTGAATTAGCTAAACAAATTGTCTATTATCAACAACTAAACGAATATTACCTCACTCATAAATTTTGTGGACGCTGTGGAACTAAAACCATTTTACGACCTACTATTAATAAATTTGTCTACTGTGATAGCTGTAGTAGCGAAAACTATCCACATATTGCTCCATCAATTATAGTACGCATTCATAAAGATGATAAAATCTTGATGGCACGTGGGGTAAACTTTCCATCTGGTTCTTATGGTTTAATCGCTGGTTTTGTTGAAATTGGTGAATCATTGGAAGAAGCGATTAAAAGAGAAACTCTCGAAGAAATAGGCATTGAAATTGATAGCATAAACTACTGGGGATCTCAAAGCTGGCCCTATCCAAGTAATTCACTAATGATTGGCTATACAGCAAAATACAAATCAGGAGAAATAAAGCTAGACCCTACAGAAATCGAGGCGGCTGATTTTTATAGAGCAAACGAAATACCAGGACTACCATCGACTCACTTTAGTATAGCAAGTCGAATGATTGATGAGTTTTGTAATAATCAGAAAATTTAAAAATAAAGCATATAAAAGTCTAATTTATACGCTCTAAATTCAGATCTTAACGACGCATTGCATCAAAAAATTCATTATTATTTTTAGTTTCTTTTAGCTTATCTGAAATAAATTCGATAGCTTCAACTGACTGCATAGTTGCCATGATCTTTCTCAAAATCCATATTTTTTGCAATTGGTCTTTGGATAATAAAAGCTCTTCACGCCTTGTACCAGATCTAAGAATATCAATAGCTGGATAGATACGGCGTTGTGAAATCTCACGATCTAAATGCAACTCCATATTACCAGTACTTTTAAATTCTTCAAAAATCACATCATCCATCCGAGATCCGGTTTCAATTAATGCTGTTGCAATAATAGTTAGCGACCCACCTTCCTCGATATTTCTAGCTGCACCAAAGAAGCGTTTTGGGCGGTGTAGTGCATTAGCATCAACCCCACCCGATAATACCTTACCTGAAGCTGGTGATATAGTGTTATATGCACGAGCTAGACGAGTAATTGAATCAAGTAGAATTATAACATCACGCTTATGTTCAACCAAACGTTTGGCTTTTTCCATCACCATTTCAGCTACTTGAACATGTCTATTTGCTGGTTCATCAAAAGTTGAAGCTACAACTTCACCTTTAACTGAGCGCTGCATTTCTGTTACTTCTTCAGGACGTTCATCAATAAGTAATACGATTAGTTCAGCATCAGGATGATTTGCGGTAATAGAATGGGCTATTTGTTGTAGCATAACTGTTTTACCTGATTTTGGAGGTGCTACTATTAAGGCACGTTGACCTTTACCAATTGGAGCAACCAAATCAATAATACGACCAGTTAATGCTTCGTCTCCTTTGACATCACGTTCTAAATGTAATTGTTGATCTGGAAATAAAGGGGTTAAATTTTCAAATAAGATTTTATGTTTATTAGTTTCAGGTTCATTATTATTTATTTTATCAACCCGAACAAGAGCAAAATATTTCTCACCCTCTTTAGGCATCCTGATTTCACCATCAACGGTATCACCAGTTTGTAAGTTAAAGCGTCTGATTTGGCTTGGACTTATATATATGTCATCATGACTAGCAAGGTATGAAGTGTCTGGAGAGCGTAAAAACCCAAAACCATCCGGAAGCACTTCAAGTACTCCATTGCCATAAATGTTTTCACCAGCTTCGGCACGTTTTCGTAGAATTGAAAATATAATATCATGCTTACGTAGTCGGCTTGCACCTTCAATATTAAGACTTGACGCCATTTCCAACAATTCTGCAACATGCAGATCTTTAATTTCGATTAAATGCATATAATAAGACCATCACTAAAATTCATTATTAATCACCTAGCATAATTACTAGGCATAGAACACAAAACATTGATTTTTATTAGACTAGGAGATATGTGTGAATCACACTATTAATTTATCCACCCGCTCTAGACTACACGAGTGGAGATATTGTAACTTATGTTATATATTGCTGTCAATAAAAGTAGTAAGCTGACTTTTTGGAAGGTTTCCTACCTTAGTACCAACTACTTCTCCATTTTTAAATAATAATAGAGTCGGTATCCCTCTAACGCCATACTGAGCAGCCGTAACATTGCTCTCATCAACATTAACTTTAACAACCTTCACCTTACCAGCATATTCCGTTGAAATATCATCAAGAATTGGTGATAACATACGACAAGGACCACACCATTCAGCCCAAAAATCAACCAATACCGGAACGTCTGACTTAAGCGCATCATTATCAAACGATGCATCAGTTGCATAAACTACATTACTCATTAACTTATTACACCTTTTAAAAGAAAACACCGAAATTATACTATAAAACTCACCATCGCGGTTAAAATTTAATCAATTGTAAGAGCCAAGTACATACTGGAAAATCATTTTATATTTATTAAGCTACTATTTTAACATTTTTGGTAAGCTCCAAGTGATATTCAAATGGCGTAAGTTTATTGTTAAATCGTTGATGTACTCGCTTCATGTTATACCAATGTAGA
>CANFGS010000056.1 GCA_947446595.1 Neisseriaceae bacterium
CAGATTTTTTTGAATTTGGCAGCTAACCCTTGGTATTATTAGCTTATTGATAGTTCAATATACTTATACAATGTTGGTTTTGATATTCCCATCATCTCACAAATATTATCTACTGTATGTTGTTTCTCGTTATAAAGCTTTACGGCCAAGGCTTGTTTATCACTACTCAGTGATTTAGGTCTACCACCTTTTCGACCTCGTGCTCTTGCCGCTTGAAGTCCAGCTTGAGTTCTTTCCCGAATCAAATTACGTTCAAATTCTGACAATGCACCAAAGATATGAAAAATTAATTTACCAGAATTTGATGAGGTATCAATAACTTCATGAATGCTTTTTAGCCCAATATTTTTGGATTCGAGCATGTTTACCATTTCTATGAGGTCTTTCAGTGATCTACTTAACCGCCATACAACTAAAGTATCACCAGGACGTGCATATTTTATGGCTTCTTTCAAACCAGGCCTATCGGATTTTGCTCCACTGATTTGATCTTCAAAAATTTGAGCACATTCAGCTTTATGTAGAGCATCACGCTGTAAATCCAGATTTTGGTCATCAGTAGAAACTCTGGCATAACCAATAAACATACTTTGCCACCTATTTAGTTAATTAACTCGTAAACTCACACATTATATTAACATAGAATACTTTACTAAGTATATTTACTATAAATTAGTAGTTGTAACATGATTTTAAATTTGTGAAAGATTAGTAAATAAAACCAAGGTTTTCTTTACTAATGTTATCGCTATAGTTAATTGACTATTCAATCAATTAATGTTACAATCTTGACTTAATGTACTAAACAATCAATTATATAGAGTTTAATATGACAAAACAAATACGGCCATCGGCAAATTATACAAGAGCTAAAATTTTAGAAGCTGCTAGATCACAGTTTTTACATTATGGTTTTAATGGCTCATCAATAAAACTTATTGCGCAGGATGCACAAGTAAATACTAACTTAATTTTCACCACTTTACTAATAAAGAAACACTGTGGCTTAAAGTTAAAGAATCAATTTTGTCTGAACAGAGCATAATTCCACAATATGACTTAACTTCAGCTAAATTATATTTTAAAAGTATTCTTGATTATCGGTTTGACCTTTATGAGCATACTCCTGATTTAGTTAGACTGGTACAATGGCAGCAACTTACAGAAGATGAAGCTGTGCTTATTGGCAATGATATAAGTTCACCAAATAACTGGTTAATTCATATTGAGGATTTTAAGGCTAAAGGAAGCATCAAACCTGACATTGATTCAAAGCATATTATGCTGTTTATTATTTTCAGCACTTATGCACCTTTTTTGCAACACATTATACCGTTTACAGTACAACAAAAATTAGATTATAAAAATATGGTTTTAGAGATGTGTTGTAGTCAATTTTTAAACGAAAATATTCTATAAGGTTTGTTATCATGAAACTAAGGTATTTATTAATTTTAATGCTACTAATATCATTTGGCTCAATTGGTGCCGTGGCCTTTACGCCTGGGCTACCAATGATTGCAGAGTTTTTTGCAATCAGTAGCGCAAAGGCAGAATTAACAGTTACATGGTATTTGTTGGGTTACACACTTGGACAATTGCTCTATGGACCACTAGCAAACCGCTACGGCAGCAGAAATACTATAATTATTGGATCTGTAATAGAAGTTATTGGCACAATTGGTTGTATTGCATCATACTACCTACATTCATTTGAATTACTAATAGTATCTAGGTTTATCATGGCTCTAGGTGCTGGTGGTGGCTTAACTATGTCATTTACCATCTCAAGTAAATTATGTAGTCATAAAGAAACTGCCAGGGTAATAAGTTTATTAACCATTGCCTTTGCTATAACACCAGGGGTCGGTGTATTTATTGGTGGAGTTTTAGTAAGTGACTATGGTTGGATAAGTTCGTTTTACTTTATGCTTGTTTACGGTATTATAATTTTGCTATTGGGTAGAACACTACCTGAAGTATTTACTGAAAAGAAAATGGATGCCCTAAACCCGAAAAAATTATTGCGGAACTATCTAAATCAACTTAAACGTTCTGTGATATTCGGTGGATTACTAGTCGGATCAGGAACATGTATTGTTTATACTTTTGCGGCTCTTGCACCTTTTATTGCAATGGATGCAATGGGTGCTAGTCCTAAAATATATGGCATATATAATTTTATACCAGTTATTGGGATGCTGTTGGGATCACTGCTAGCAAGTCATTTAAGTAAAATCTATACTCCAGAAAAATCCATTAAACTAGGATTATTTATCAGTTTAGTAGGTGTAGTCTTATTGTTTCTTGGTTTTGTGCTGTTTGCTCACAATATATTAAGTTTATTTGCACCAATGTTTATTATTTATATTGGGTTCTCCTTTATTTTTGGTAATAGCTCTGCATTAGCACTACGTGGTACAAATGATAAAAGTAATGCTTCAGCGTTAATGAGCTTAATTAATATGAGTTCTGCGGTAATTGTGGTAATGTTATTAAGCTTTTTCCCTATGCATCCCACGATAATGCTGCCGTTGCTGTATTTGGGATATTTATTTCTTGGTACTATATGGTTTTTATTGTTGCAAGTAAAACATTTACCTACAGCTGATAATAAGTAATTGTAAATTTACTATACAAGACCTTTGGATATTATGAAAAAAGAACATCTATCAATTCTAACTCAAGCAGAACAAGCTGCTTTTTATGAAGCCCCTGACTTTAATGAAGAACAACGATATGATTTTCTTACCTTAGCCTCTAATGAGTTAGAGTTGGCAATGAGTCGGAAGTCATGGAGCGCCAGAGTATACTGTTGTCTGCAAATAGCTTATTTTAAATCCGTCACTCTATTTTTTAAGGTTGATTGGAATGAGGTGGGGCGATAAAACTATTGCCTTTATTTTAGAACAATACTTTTATGACCAGAGCACTAAATTAAGTAAAATTACCGATTACGAATACTACACACAATGTGCTGCTATTGCTAAATTATATGGTTTTCAAATGTGGCAATCACAATTTCATGATCTTCTGATTGGTAAGGCTAATGAATTAACCAAACTTAATATCAACCTGCAGTTTATTGCGTTGGAATTACTGACATATCTTAAACAACAGAAGATTATTCGCCCGCAATATACAACGCTTCAAAGTATCGTAATTACTGCAATTAACTCTGAAAAATCTAGGGTTAATAAACTACTTATGGAACAAATTTCTTTGGATGAACGGAAGTTAATTTCAGCTTTAATTATTAATGAAAATACTCTCAGCGAATTATCTGCAATAAAACAAGATGCCAAAGACTTTAAGCCACGCATGCTTCTACAGGAGTGCCGTAAACTAAATATTATGCACTGTAGATTCAAGCATGAAATGCAACAGCCATTTTTTTTCGTTTAGCAATATTTACTGAAATACGTTGCAAATACTTATTTACAACCTCATTAGGGGTTCTAAATTTAAGTGCTTTTCTTGGTCTGTTATTTAGGCTGTTTTCAATTTGC
>CANFGS010000057.1 GCA_947446595.1 Neisseriaceae bacterium
CCTACACCATTGTTTTCTGGGTTCTGAGCACAGGCTAAATCACCAAGTCCTGATAACAATAATACAATCACAACTTTCTTACAACACGGGCTGAATTTAAACATAAAAAACCTCTTAATAGAAATTACTTGATATCATCGTATAAACTAATATATGTTATCAGTCAACGATTACAAGGCAGTTTAGTATACTTGATTATATGCATTTTTTGAAATTAATTAATTCCAAAAAAAGATAGTTGCAAGTCCCAGCCGTTATGTAATCCCAATGTTCCAATAGATTTAGCGCCAGAGCTAGAATACACTAGATTAAAGTTAAGATTCATATCTTTAGTAATACCAGAACTAGCAATTAAACTCTTACTTAGTGTCAAAGTACCTGTTTGGCCATTAACGTCTTCACCACTATAAAGAGAGCTATTATATGCTTGTGATCCTTGATAGGATGTATTGGCTTCATTCTTTGCTATTTGAGATACTGAGATATTGCTTGATTCGATTTTACCAGACATTGCTCCATTAGCACTATTGCCGGTATTTGAATTACAGCCTGTAATGAAGATTAGTAAAAATAAGGTTACTAGTCTAAAGAGCATTATATTCATATTTATTCTATATACTACATGTACTTAATATTTTTTGCACAAACTAGTATCCTCACTACCATTACCTATCCCATTAGCAACATTCACGACCTCATTATTATCATATTGAGCATTGATACTTCCAGACTGCTGCGTTAATACACAAGTTAACCTTTTGTAATCAGAGACTCTAAGTCCTATCATTTGACCAGAATTAGTATTATAAACATTATATTTACAATACATATACTTTGTACCACCACTCCACCACCCATCTCCCAGCTCACTACCATTGATGATTTGGTATTCTTGATTTTGAGTAATTATCAAAGCGTCATGGTACGTGTTATGAAGCATACTGTTACATGGGTTATCATTACCATAACTCCAATTGCAAAACCCCAAGTGAAAAATATCGCATCCCAAATCACCATCTGAATCAGCCGGTGTTATAATTATTATTGCATTACCAGTGTTTTTAATGATTAATGATTGATCTTGTGCAATTGAAAGTGATGCCAAAAATGACATAAATACTAATATATATTTCATTTGAAACCTCTTATAAAAAATTAATTACTTTCTCGTACAAGTAGAACTCCGAAGTCAGATGCCGACTTACCACCTTCATATTCTACCCCTGTTACCATAGTTAAGCACCATGAGTTGATATCATCATCTGCAGATACTGTAGACCAATAATAATTTTGTGCTGGCACGCCTGTAAAATGGTTTTCTCCAATTTCACTACTTGAAGGATCCATCAACCATTTAGATAATGAAGAACCTTCAGTCCATCCGTTGTTTTTAGCATAGCTAGCTAATACTCCCCATTCACCACCCATTTTAGCACCAGGCATGCCATTTTTAAGATTGGTTGCATTAGGTAAATGCCAGTTATTATATCCACAATGATTTTCAGAATTAAAAGCTACTAATGATGCTCCATCTATAGTACACTTAGCATCAGAAAAAGCTCCTGTATGAGAACACCAAGAGGCCCAGGTACCAGTTTTACTACCATCTGCATACCAAATTGAACCACTGCCATCATTCATAGTCAAACACCCACAAGCATTTGAAGTAACAGGATCATTTATACAACTAAATAATGTTTTAGGAACTGTAACTACAATCTTATATGTTGCCCTACTTCCATCTGCTGCTGTTACTATGTAAATTATGGGGCTTTTAAAATCATTATGAGTCTCTCCACTTACTTGTGGTACACCATTTATTGTTGCACTTTCGCCATTAATTGAAAATGTAGCTATTAAATTATTAACATTTGAAGCAAATGGCATAGTTACTAATATATTATGATCTATTATCCTGCCATTATGTCCATTTAATGAATATAGCGTTATTTCTTTGGAGGTGTTTTTAGATATAGTAACTGTTACAACATAAGATTCAGTACTTCCATCCGCTGCCGTAACATAGTAAACTACGGGACTCTCAAAGTTATTATGGGTAACTCCACTTAATTGAGGGACACCATTAACAACTACATTTTCTCCTGTTGTAGAATATATAGCTACTAAGTTAGTTACATTTGTATTAAATGGCATAGTTACTAATATGTTATGATCAGTTATCTTTGCCTTTTGGTCATTTATGGAGTATGATACAATTTCTTTAGCACTTTTTTTTGCAATTGTAACTATTACGGTATAAGATTCGATGCTACCATCATGCCCAATTACAAGATAATTTAGAGGTTTTGTAAAATCATCATGTGTTATTCCACTTACTTGTGGTATCCCATTAACAGTAGTATAAGCACATTTTACAGAAAATGACGCTACTAAATCAGTTACATCAGTACCAAATGGCATCGTTACAAATATATTATGATCTATTATCTTACCAGGATTGTCATTTATTGAATAGGACATTATTATTTTTTCAGTATCAGTTTGACTGTTATCAGCAAGACTTGGTATTGTACTACCACTATTACAAGCTGATAAAGCAAATAATATAAAGATAGCTATTAAATAATTTTTTACTAATTTTCTCATGTCTTATTCTCCTCTGAATTCAGTTAAATTGCGTGCAGATGGTAATGGTGAATCCCATTCTAGGTCGTAAAGAGTAGCTAAATCGTGCTGTTGCTCTTGATCATCATCAACTTCAACTACCATAGAGTGAGCTTCAGGTGATCTAGCTGGACGTGCAGCAACATCAAAACTATCTCTTTCAATAAGTAAATTTGAAGGTCGTTGAGGTGTAGAATACATATCCGAAGCAGGAGGTTCATTAAAACTGTCTCCAAAAACATCAAAAGTTGGAGCTCGTCCTCGTTTAGGTGTACGAAATTCTTCTTCATAGATAATTTCTAATGAACTACGAGGATTTGAGCCAGAAACTGCTTCATTGGTACCAAATCTTGGAACAGTTGATGAGCTAGCAGTATCTGTTGTAATTTCAGCTGAACTAGCTTCAACTCCACTTGCACTGGCCTGAGCAGCATTCACACCTATATCTGCTTCACCAGCTGCATTACTTATAGCAGCTTCTGCTCCTTCAATTAATGGTGCATCTAACGCCTGTGGCATTTCTGCAGCAACAGGTGCAAAATACCAACATCCTAACGCAATTAAAGCAACTACTGCTACTGCTGCTGTAGCTACTCCAATATAGAATAAATCTCTTTGTTTAATTGGGAAATGCCCACTTGGATCAAGATTATCAATAGGATCCCCATTACCAAAGTTATACAGATTTGCTACATTTACAGTATCTGCATTAATAAATCTCATTAATGTAGGGCTATAAAACCTTGCTCTTAG